>JAGGXL010000032.1 GCA_021163085.1 Thermodesulfobacterium sp.
CTCCTGCAGGGATAAGTTTTGCAAGAACAGGAGTTTTTCTGGAAATTTTATCAAAGGTTTTCAAATCAATATCAATTTCTGCCTCCTTGGCAATTGCCATGAGATGAAGAACTGTATTTGTAGAACATCCAAGAGCCATATCAACAGCTATGGCATTTTCAAAAGACTTCTTGGTAATGAGTTTTTTAGGAGTAAGATTTTTCTTTACAAGCTCCATAACCTTTCTTCCAGTTTCCTTAGCAAGTCTTATTCTATCAGCAAATACAGCAGGAACAGTGCCATTTCCAGGAAGTGCAAGTCCTATAGCTTCTGAAAGGCAGTTCATAGAATTTGCAGTAAACATACCAGCGCAAGAACCACAGGTAGGACATGCACAGGTTTCAAGCTCTTTTAACTCCTCTTCATCCATCTCCTTAGCCTTAACTTTTCCAATTCCTTCAAAAACTGAAATAAGATTTACTCTTTTCCCTTTGTAATTTCCCACCAACATGGGTCCACCAGCTATAATTATGGAAGGAATATTAACCCTAAACATAGCCATAAGCATACCTGGGGTAATCTTATCACAGCTTGTAACCAAAACCATACCATCAAAAGCGTGAGCCATACTCACTATCTCTATAGAATCTGCAATAATTTCTCTGCTGGGCAAAGAATACTTCATTCCTTCATGATTCATCGCAATACCATCACATACTCCTATAACACCAAACTCTACAGGAACTCCTCCTTTCTCTCTAATACCTGCCTTTACCGCTTCTACAATTTGTCTTAAATGAATATGACCAGGAACTATCTCATTAAAAGAGTTGGCAATACCTATTAATGGTCTCTTAAGCTCTTCATCTGTAAAACCAAGAGCTTTAAACAAAGACCTGTGCGGGGCTCTTTCTAATCCTTTCTTAGCTCTATCACTTCTCATTTTATCTCCCCCAAAAAATTTTTTTAAATCTTCAGTAAATAATTTTAATTTTAAATAAGTTGACCTTGCTGTCAAGAAAAAATGTATTAAATTTAAAAAAATCAAAATTTACTTGGGAGGTATTTTAATGCTTAAAGAAGATATAAAAAAAGCCTTAGAAAAAGTGAGACCTTATTTACAGGCAGACGGAGGAGATGTTGAACTGGTTGAAGTCACTGAAGATGGTGTGGTAAAAGTGAAACTTAAAGGTGCTTGTGGATCATGTCCAATGGCTCAAATGACTCTTAAAATGGGAATTGAAAGATATTTAAAAAGAGAAGTTCCTGAAGTCACTGAAGTAGTAGCTGTTTAAAATAAAACCGAATCTTAAAATTTAAAACTTCGGGGTGATAAAAAATGGCAAGAGTTACTGTAGAAGATTGTTTAAAAAAGATACCAAGTAGATTTAGATTGATTCACTTAGCCATAAAAAGAGTTAAACAGTTAAGAGAAGGTTCTCAATCTCTTGTAGAGTGTAATAATAAAGAAATAGTAACTGCTTTAAGAGAAATTGCTGCAGGATTGGTTACCCCGGAAAATATAAAAGAATTGGATAAAAAAGAAAAGGTTACTTCTCTTTACGAAATTTCTGAAATCTTAAAACAAAAAAGCGTTAATAAATAATTTAAAAATATGGCTTATAAAGATTATTATGCTATCCTGGGAGTTCCCCGAGATGCAACTCAGGAAGAGATAAAGCGTGCCTATAGAAAACTGGCACTCAAGTATCATCCAGATAGAAATCCAGAAAATAAAGAAGCAGAAGAAAAATTTAAAGAAATATCTGAGGCTTACGAAGTTCTTTCTGATCCAGAAAAAAGAGCAATATATGACTCTTATGGTTATTCTGGTTTAAAATCTTCAGGCTATAGAGGGTTTGAAGATATTTCAGATATTTTCAAAACTTTTTCCGATATTTTTGAAGACTTTTTTGATTTTTCTTTTGAGGAGAAAGTTCATACAAGACCAAGAAATGGAGCAGATCTCTCTTATGAAGTGGTTTTAAATTTTGAAGACCTCTTTAAAGATAAAAAAGTAACTCTGGAAATTGAAAAGTTCGAAGTATGTGAATTCTGTAAAGGGTTAGGCTATGATCCTCAAAAGGGAGTTAAAAATTGTGATGTATGTAATGGCAAAGGAAGGGTTACCTATACAGAAGGTTTTTTCAGAATAAGTTATACCTGTCCAGATTGTAAAGGCAGGGGCACTGTTTATATAGAAAAATGTCCGAAGTGTAAAGGTTCTGGTAAAGTATGGAGTAAAAAGAAATTAGATATTGTTATCCCTGCTGGTATTGAAGATGGAAGTATATTGAGAATCCCCAGAGAAGGTGAACCAGGACTTTTTGGAGGAAAACCAGGAGATCTTTTCATAAGAGTAAAGATTAAACCACATCGTTACTTTTATAGAGAGAAAAATAATGTAATAGGACAACTAAAAATTAACTTTGTTTCCGCTATTTTGGGAGATAAAATAAAAATTCCTTACTTTGGAGAAGAACTGGAGATAAACATTCCTCCTGGGATTCAGCCAGGTGAAGAAATACTTATCGAAGGAAAAGGTCTTCCTGATGTAAAAACAGGAAAAAGAGGAGATTTAATTTTAAAAATCCAAATAGAAATACCTAAAAAATTGAGCAAAGAAGGAGAAAAGTTATTAAAAAAATTAGCTGAAATAGAAGGAATTAAAAATTTTGATAACGAATTGCTTCTGAATTCTAAAAAAAATTCTAAGAAAAAGAAAAAAGAGCGATTTTGGGAAAAATTTATTTTTGGCAATAAATAAAGTATGTCTCAATTTTCTCATCTTACAGAAAAAGGCGAACTGCATATGGTAGATATTAGTAAAAAAGCAGATACAGAAAGAGTAGCTATAGCAAAAGTTGAGGTGGTTTTCCCGGAAGAGATTTATCCCAAAGTAATTTCTCAAGATGTGCCAAAGGGAGATTTTTTAACCTGTGCAAAAGTTGCAGGTATATTTGCAGCTAAAAAAACTTCAGAACTTATACCTTTATGTCATCCTTTACCTATTTCTAAAATAGATATAAGCTTTAATTTCATTCCAGAAAAATTTGCTTTAGAAATTATAGGGAAGGTTAAAACCACTGCAAAAACCGGAGTGGAGATGGAAGCTTTAACAGCTGTTTCTGTAGCAGCTCTTACTATTTATGACATGTGCAAATCTTTACATAAAGGTATTAAAATAACAAATATCCGCTTAGTTTATAAAACAGGTGGAAAAAGCGGAGAGGTTATTTTGAAAAATATGTAGGGGGAGGTTGTTTATGGAAAAAGAAAAACTTGAATTTTTCAAACAGTTACTTTTAAAAAAGAAAGAAGAAATTTTAAAAGAAGTTCTGGAAACTAAAAAAGGATTAACTGAGAAAGGAGAACCCCTTCCTGACGTCATCGATCAAGCAACCAGAGAAAGCAATCTTGCTTTTGAGCTAAGGTTAAGAGACAGGGAACAAAAGCTCTTGAAAAAAATAGAAAAAGCTCTAAAAAAAATAGAAGATGGTTCTTATGGAATATGTGAGGCCTGTGGAGAACCTATAAGTGAAAAGAGACTTATAGCCCGTCCTGAAGCTACTTTATGCATAGAATGTAAAAGGGCTCAGGAGAGAATGGAAAAAATTAGAGGCGAATGAAATTTATAGAAATCTTTAAGCTCTCGCAAAACAACCTCAAGGGTTTTGATCTTAAATTACCCTTTTACAAACTTATCGTAGTCACAGGAGTTTCTGGAGCTGGTAAATCAAGTTTAGTTTTTGATACCCTTTACGCTGAAGGACAGAGAAGATATTTAGAAACCTTTTCCTCCTATGTAAGACAGTATTTTGAAAAACTACCAAAGCCAAAAGCAGAAGCTATAAATAATATCCCACCTGCTCTTGCTTTTCCTCAAGGAAACTATATCAAAACTTCCCGTTCTACAGTGGCAACACTTACTGAAATCAGTCACTTTGCCAAGATGCTTTATTATAAAGCTGGTATCCCGAAATGTCCCAGATGTAATCAATACATCTACATAAAAGATCCCCATTCCATTGCAAGGGAGATTATTCAAAAATTTAAAAATATTCCTATTTATCTTATTGCTCCTCAAAAAATAAAAGTGGGATTTGAACATCTTAAAAAGGGACTTCTTTCTGCAGGATTTAGCAGAATTTTCTGGAATGGAAAAATATGTGAACTTGAAGAAATAAATGAACCTCCTTCTGATGAAGAAGTAGAGATAGTTATTTATAGAACTAAACCTTCAGAGGAAGAACTGCCAGAAATTGCCTATGCTGTAGAACAGTCTTTCAAGATCGCTGGTCGTTTAAAAGTGAGAACTTTATATGGAGAAGAGATAAATTATATACAAGAGTTAATTTGCCCGGTTTGCGGCTTTAAATTTCCTCAAAAAAATCCTAATCTTTTTTCTTTTAATACATCTCAAGGAGCCTGTCCTGAGTGCAAAGGCTTTGGCAATCTTTTAGTAGTAGACTTTGAATCCTTAGTAAAATATCCTGAAAAATCCATAAAGAATGGAGCAATTCCACTTCTTGACTACCCTTTTATGTTAGAAGTAAAAATTGATCTTATGGACTTTCTTGAAAAACAAAAAGTAAATCCTGATTTACCATTTAATAGCCTTCCTACAGAAATAAAAGAAAAAATATTTAATGGTGAGGGAGATTGGTACGGACTCAAAGAAGTAATAGAGTGGCTTGAAAGCAAAAAATATAAACAGCACATAAGAATCCTTCTATCAAAACTTAGAAGAGAAGTAACCTGTCCTGTATGTAAAGGAACTCGTTTTAATTCACAGGCACTGCTTTTCTACATCGGTGACCTAAACATAGGAGAATTCTATTCTCTGGAAATATCTCAAGCAAAAAAATTTATTGCTGAATTTCTTTCCCAAATTAATCTTCCTGCTGAGGAAAGACTTGCAAGAGAAATTTTAAAAAGGCTTTCATACTTAGAAGAGGTTGGACTTTCTTATCTTACTCTTAACAGGACAAGTAAAACACTTTCAGGAGGTGAAGCAAGTAGATGTCTTTTAACCAGAGCCCTTTCCTCAAATTTGGTTGAGACCCTTTATCTCATTGATGAACCCACTACAGGTCTTCATCCTATAGATACTCAGAAGGTAGTTAGATTTATGGAAAATTTAGTTTCCCAAAATAATACAGTTGTTGTAGTTGAACACGATCCAGAAGTTATTACTCAGGCTGACTATTTAATAGACCTCGGACCTGAGGGAGGAGAAAAAGGTGGTTATCTTCTTTATGCAGGAAGTCCAAAGGAAATTTTTGAGAAAAACACCCCTACTGCATCTGCTCTTAAATTCCTTAGTACTCCTCGTAAACTCTCTTTTAATTTTCACAAAACCTTTTCTAAAACATTAAAAATAAAAGGAGCTAAAAAGCATAATTTAAAAAATATTGATATTTCTATTCCTGTATCTGCAATCACATCCATTGTAGGAGTCTCTGGTTCTGGTAAGTCAACCCTTCTTGAGGAAGTAATCTATAAAGGAGTTAATGCCTATAAGGGAAAAGCGAATTTTGAGTTCTGTGATGCTATAGAAGGTTACGAAAATCTTTTACAGGTTCTTCTTATTACTCAGGAACCTCTGGCAAGATCTCCAAGAAGTATAGTCGCTACCTATATAAATATTTTTCCATATATTAGAAAACTTCTTGCCAGCACCCCTCTTGCAAAAAAATATGGTTACACAGAAACATTTTTCTCTTTTAATTCCGAGCTCTCTCAATGTCCTGAGTGTAAAGGGCTTGGTTTTGAAGTAGTGGAAATGCAGTTTCTTTCTGATCTTGTTCTTCCTTGTGAGGTCTGCAAGGGTAAAAGGTTCAGAGAAGAAGTTCTTGAAGTTAAATGGAAAGATAAAAACATTGCAGAAATACTTGATCTTACAGTTGACTCTGCTATTGAGTTTTTTGGAAATCAACCTCTTATAAACAAATCTTTAAAAATTTTACAAAATCTTGGCCTTGGCTATTTAAAACTGGGACAGCCACTTTCAACACTTTCTGGTGGAGAGGCTCAAAGGTTAAAAATAGCAGTAATTCTATCCCAAATAAAAAAAGAAAAAGCACTCATTCTTCTTGATGAGCCTACAGTAGGTCTCCATCTAAAAGATATAGAAAAACTCATCTCTTCATTGAGATATCTCAAAGAAGAAGGACACACTGTAGTGGTAGTTGAACATAACCCAGAAATAATCTTGTCTTCTGACTGGATTATTGAGCTCGGACCTGAGGGGGGAGAAAAAGGAGGCTACCTTATCTTTGAAGGTTCCTTGAAAGAATTTCTAAATTTAGAAGATAAAAGAAGCCCTACGGCTCATTATTTAAAAAAATATTTAGATGGTTTAGAACTAAAAGAAAAGACTCTAAGAGAAAAAACATACCAATACGAAGATCAATACATCAAACTCAGAGGGGTTAGACATCATAATTTAAAAAACATAGATTTAGATCTGCCCAGAGAAAAATTTATAGTTATTACTGGTGTTTCCGGGTCCGGTAAATCAACCCTGGCTTTTGATGTAATATTCACTGAAGGGCAGAGAAGGTTCTTGGAAACCCTACCCGCTTATCTGAGACAATTTTTAAAACTTTATGAGGAAATAGATTATGATCTTATTTCGGGAATTCCTCCTACAGTGGCCCTGGAACAGAGATCAGGAGAGCTTTCTCCTCGTTCTACAGTAGGAACACTTACAGAAATACTACCATACTTAAGGCTCTTTTATTCTAAAATAAGTAAAACCTACTGTCCCAAGTGTAATGTTCAATTAATACCTCGTTCCGAAAAAGAACTTCTTGAACTTGCCAAAAAATTTTTAAAAGAAGAAAAGCTTGAAAATGTTGAAATCACCTTTCTTTCACCTATAGTAAAGCATCGTAAAGGAATTTACAGAAATCTCTTTGAAAAACTTTTAAATTCTGGATATCATGAAGTAAGAATTGATTCGGTTTTTCATAGACTCCCTCCTATTCCTTCTTTATCAAGATATAAAGAGCATACCATTGAGGCTGTAGTTGGTAAAACAAGTTTTAAAAACTTTAAAACTTTTGAGGATCTTTTTCTTAAAGCCTTAAAAGAAGGCAAGGGAGAGGCTCTGCTTCTAATAAATTCAAAAGAATTCTTTTTCAGTAAAAAAAGAGCCTGCACAAAATGTGGGATCAGTCTTCCAGAACCTGATCCTCTGTTATTTGCCTTTAATTCAAAAATAGGAGCCTGTCCTTATTGTCAGGGGCTTGGAAAAGTAGAAAACGAAATATGCCCTTTATGCAGGGGAAGTAGATATAAAAAAGAAGTTTTTTATTACAAAATAAACGGGCTTTCTCTTCCAGAGCTTTGTGAACTCAGCATCGAGGAAGTTAAAAATTTCTTAGAGAGACTTAAACTTGAAGGCAAAGAAAAAATATTAGCTGAAGGGCTTATCTCAGAAATCATATCAAGGCTTGATTGTTTAATTCAGCTTGGTGTTGGTTATCTGACTCTTGGAAGGTCTGCAGATACTTTATCTTCTGGTGAAGCTAAAAGAGTAAAAATATCTGCTGAAATAGGAAGCAACCTTACAGGTGTTGCCTATATCCTTGATGAACCAACGATCGGGCTTCATCCCAAAGACAATGCAAAATTGATAGATGTGCTGAAATCTTTGAGAAATAAGGGAAATACTGTGATTGTTGTTGAGCATGATGAAGAAACAATTCTTTCCGCTGACTATGTTATAGATCTTGGTCCCGGAGGAGGTAAAAAGGGAGGAGAAATTGTATTTGTGGGTTCTCCTCTTGAGCTTCTTAAAAATGAAAAATCAGAAACTGCAAAAGCTTTGAGAAACAAGAAGAGAAAAAAATTAAAAAGTCTTAAGCGTATACCTTCTAAGTTTATCAAGTTAGAGAATGCTTATCTCAGAAATCTTAAACACATAAGCGTGTCTATACCTTTAAATGTCCTTACAGTAGTTGTAGGTGTCTCTGGTTCTGGAAAATCTACTCTTATATGTGATCTTCTTTATGAAAATCTGAGAAGACTTTTGAGCAGTAAATCTAAATCAAAACCAGAATTATGGGGATTAAAAAACATAAAGGGTTTTAAAAATGTTAAAAGGGTTTACTTGGTTGATCATTCCCCTATTGGGAATACTCCAAGATCTACTCCTTCAACCTATATAAATGTTTTCAGTCTAATTAGAGAAGTTTTTGCAAAAACTCCTCTGGCAAGAGAAAGAGGTTATAAAGAAGGAAGGTTTTCCTTTAATACCAAAGAAGGACAATGCCCCTACTGCAAAGGGCAGGGATATATAAAGGTAGAAATTAAGTTTCTACCTGAAGTATATCAAATATGTGAATACTGTGAGGGAAAAAGATATAATCCAGAGACACTCGAGGTTTACTACAAAGGGAAAAATATTTCTGATGTATTAAATATGGACTTTCTTGAAGCAAAGGAATTCTTTAAAAAGTTCCCCTCCATTTATCAGAAGCTGAATACTGTGTGCAGGATAGGTCTTGATTATCTAACTCTCGGACAACCAAGTCCTTCTCTTTCAGGAGGAGAAGCTCAAAGAATAAAACTTGCTAAGGAATTTGTTAAATCTTCAAAAGGGGGCTCTCTCTTTATTTTAGATGAACCAACAACAGGGCTTCATATAAATGATGTGGAAAAGTTGATAGATGTACTACAGGGGCTTATTGAAAAAGGTCATACAGTAGTGATAATAGAACATAATCCTGAACTTATTAAATGGGCAGACTGGATTATTGAGCTCGGACCTGAGGGGGGAGAAAAAGGAGGTTACCTTCTTTTTGAAGGTCCTATAGAAAATTTTCTGAAAACTAATACACCCACTTCAGAAATTTTAAAAAATTATTTAAACATTTAGAAATAAAGAGTAAGTATTTCCATTTTTCTATTTGCGTTTTAAATTTTTGTGGTATAGTTTTTTAAAAAGTTTCATTAATTAAATAAGATAAAAAGGAAATAGAAATTATGAAAGTTAAAAGCTGGATGGTTACTGAAGTAATCACAGCTTCTCCTGATGACACTGTAGAAGAAGCAATACAGTTGATGAGACGTTTTTCTATAAGGCATATTCCTGTGGTAGAAAATAATAAACTTGTAGGACTTGTAACTGAGAGTAATCTCAGAGCTTATCTTTCTTCTGAAAAACTACAACTTCCCTTAAAGGAAGTTATGATTTTAAATCCAATTACTGTTGATCCTGAAACTACAATCGATGAAGCAGCAAGAATTATTTACAAGTATAAAATAGGCGGACTTCCAGTGGTCAGAAAAGGAAAACTGATAGGGATTATCACCATTACAGATATTTTGGAAGCTTTTATTGAACTAATGGGACTTCTCAAATCTTCTTCTCGCTTAGATGTAATTCCTAAAAAGGATAATTTGAATGAGGTTCTGGAAATAATAAGAAAAGGCGGAGGAAAGATAATTTCTATCGGAATGGATGTTAATTTAAACGGTGACAAGGTATATTTTATAAGGCTTGAAAAAATAGCCCTTGATAAAATAGCTTCAGATTTGGAAGCTTCTGGCCATAAAATTGTTTCATTACTTGAATGAAGAGAGTTTTAAAATGAATAACGAATTTAAAGTAAAAAGAACTGTAGAAGAAATAAACAAGAAAATAGAAAAGGGAGAAGTTATAGTTTTAACTGCCGAAGAATTTTCAAAACTTGTAAAAGAGGTAGGACCTTCACAGGCAGCAAAGGAGGTTGATGTAGTTACAACCGGTACTTTTTCTCCCATGTGCTCTTCAGGAGCTTTTATAAATTTTGGACATAGTGTCCCCACTATTAAGGCTTATAGGGTTTGGTTAAACGATGTTCCTGCTTATGGAGGTCTTGCTGCTGTAGATTGTTATATAGGTGCCGCAGAAACAAAAGAGGATGACCCTCTTAACAAAGTCTTTCCTGGACAGTTTCTTTACGGTGGAGGACATGTAATTCATGACTTAGTAGCTGGGAAAAAAATTTATCTAAGGGCTTTAGGATATGGAACCCACTGTTATCCAAGAAAAACTTACGAAACAGAAATAACTATTCATGATTTAAAAAATGCAGTTTTATGTAATCCAAGAAATGCTTGCCAAAACTATACCTGTGCTATAAATCTTTCTGACAAAATCTTATATACCTATATGGGGGTATTAAAACCCAATCTTGGAAATGCCAATTATGCTACTGCAGGGTGTCTTTCTCCTTTACTTAAAGATCCTTATCTAAAAACCATAGGTATAGGGACAAAGATCTTTCTTGGAGGAGCAAAAGGTTATGTGATCTGGTGTGGAACCCAGCATACTATGGAAGTGA
Organism: Thermodesulfobacterium sp.; assembly: GCA_021163085.1. Taxonomy (GTDB): domain Bacteria; phylum Desulfobacterota; class Thermodesulfobacteria; order Thermodesulfobacteriales; family Thermodesulfobacteriaceae; genus Thermodesulfobacterium. Next base: position 10,317 of record JAGGXL010000032.1, read on the forward strand.
AAAGAACCCCCAAAGGAGCTCCAATCCATCCTGCAGCTACCCTTATGGTTATAGGAAATTTGAAAGAAATGAGCCCTAAGTGGCTTGTTGGAACAAGTCACATAGGTTATGGATGCTCATTAGCGGTGGGACTGGGAATTCCTATACCTATTTTAAATGAACAAGTTGCTGAATGGGCTGGACTTTCTGATGAAGATCTCTTTACTCAGGTGATTGATTACTCTTACGATTATCCAAATGGAATAAATCGTCACTATGGTATTGTAAGCTATGCAGAACTAAAAAGTGGAAAAATTACAATACTTGGTAAAGAGGTGCCTACCTACCCTGTATCCAGCTTTTTCAGAGCCAGAGAAATTGCAGAGACTCTAAAAAGCTGGATAAAAAATGGAGATATGCTTTTAACTGAACCTGTTGATAGCCTACCTGGTGCAGAACTATTTCCTATGAGATAGCTTTTGGAGGGAAAAATAAAAATGGAAACTTTTTTAATAGTTTTTCAAATAGTTCTTGCAATTCTTATTATCCTTATAGTTTTAGTAAATGTTACCAAAGGCTCTGAATATGGAGCAGTTTTTAGAGGCGCAGAGGCTATTTTTGGGGGTGCAGGGCCTACTAACTTCTTAAATAAAGTTACTATGATCCTTGTTTTGCTCTTTTTTCTCAATTCTCTGCTCCTTACCAAGATCTTTACTGAAAAACACAAACCCTCTGTATTGAAAACCAAAATTCCTGCTTCTTCAACTTCTAACAAAACTTTGCCTCCCACACCAATCCCTATACCAACGCCTCCTAAAGAGCCACTTTCCATTCCAGAAAGTAATAAGTAAATACTCATAATGAAAAATGTAGTTATTTTTGGAGCTACAGGATCTATTGGAAAGTCAACTATAGAATATATAAAGAACAACTCTGATAGATTTAAAATTATAGGTCTTACAGCAAAATCAAGAATTAAAGAACTCAGAAAACTTTCTGAAACTTTTAAAGTTCCCTATATAGTAGTGGGAAAAGAAGAAGATGCAAAAAATTTAAAAACATCACTAAGTTATCAGGCTCAAATATTATGGGGAGATGGTGGATTAAAAGAGCTTGCCTCTTTAGAACAAACAGACATAGCAGTAATAGGAATATCAGGAATAAAAGCATTAATTCCTACTTATTATGCTTTAAAAACTGGCAAAAGAGTAGCTATAGCAAATAAAGAATGTATTATCTCTGTGGGCAGTTTTTTAAAAGAAGTAGCTAAAAAATATGGGGCAGAACTTCTACCAGTAGATAGTGAACATTCAGCTTTTTTTCAGTTGTTACAAAAAGAAAAAAAAGAGTATATAGAAAAACTCATTCTTACTGCCTCTGGTGGACCTTTTTATAAAACTCCTCTAAAAGAATTCCCTAAGATCACTCCTGAAGAAGCGATTTCTCATCCTACATGGAAGATGGGTAAAAAAATTTCAGTGGATTCTGCAACATTGATGAACAAAGGATTCGAAGTATTAGAAGCGATGATTTTATTTGATTTCCCATTAGAAAAAATTGAGGTGGTTATTCACCCCCAAAGCTTAGTTCACGGAATTATAAAGCTTTTAGATGGTTGCTATTTAATGCATGTAAGCCCCCCCGATATGAAAATTCCCATAGCCTATGCCTTAAACTATCCAGAAAGAACTAAAATGCAGATAAAAAGCCTTGATCTTATTCAAATGAAAAAACTTGTTTTTAAAAAACCAAGTTTTAAGAAATTTCCCTGTTTAAAATTGGCCTATAAAGCAGGAAAACTGGGAGGGGCATATCCTTTGGTATTGGAAGCTGCGGATGAGGTGGTTGTTTCTGCTTTTTTAGACCGCAAAATTAGTTTTGATAAAATTCCTTATTTCCTTGAAAAAACTTTAAATGAATTTAAAATACCTTCTATTAATTTTAAAAATATTTACGAAATACTGGAGCTTCACAAAAGAGTTTGCGAATTTACTAAAAACCTAATTAAAAAATCTTAAAAATGTTTACTACTATATTTGTTGCCATTCTGGTAATAGGTGTTTTGATTTTTGTTCACGAATTGGGGCATTTTTTAGCAGCGAAACTGCTAAAAGTTAAAGTTGAAGTTTTTTCTCTGGGATTTGGTCCTCGTCTTATCGGATTTAAAGCTGGAGAAACAGAATATAGGCTTTCTCTTATTCCCTTGGGAGGATATGTTAAACTTTATGGAGAACATCCTGAAACTACTCCCTTTGTAGAAAAACCTGAAAGAGCTTTTGCCTTTAAAAAGCCTTGGGAAAAAGCTATTATAGTAATTGCAGGACCATTAGCTAATTTTATTTTAGCTGTTTTTATCTTCTGGCTTTTATTTGCCAATGTAGGAATCACTATATTACCAGCTAAAATCGGAGAAATCTTGCCGGATTCTCCTGCAGAGAAAGCAGGTCTTAAACCTGGAGATGAGATAATCAAAGTTAATGGGAAAAAAGTTAAATCCTTTCAAGAACTCGTATTTTTATTAAGATCCAAAAACATTTCAGAATCAGTAATTTTAACAGTAAAGAGAAATAATCAAATTTTTAAAGTAAAAATAAAACCGGAGTTAAAAGAAGGCTATAATATATTCGGGAAAAAAACAAAAGTTCCTATAATAGGAATTAAATCCACTCAGGAATTTATTCATCAAAAATATGACATAATTTCTGCTTTTAACTTGGCTGTTAAGAAGGTAGTAGAACTGACCGGACTTATTTTTGTAGCTATTTATAAACTATTCACCGGAGAAATACCTTTTTCTACTCTGGGAGGTCCTATTACCATAGGGAAAATGGCAGGAGAAACCGCAAAAATGGGCATAACATATCTTTTATCATTTACAGCACTTCTTTCTGTAAACCTAGGGGTTATCAACATATTGCCTCTTCCTATGCTTGATGGAGGACATCTTGTCCTTTTTGGAATTGAAGCTATAAGAAGAAAACCATTGTCCCTAAAAACTCAGGAGTTAATTTTCAAAATCGGATTGTTTCTGATAATTGCTTTAAGCATAGCTGTTTTTTATAACGATATTTTAAAACTTCTTAGAGGATGGAAGCTCCCTTAATCCTTGCTATTGAAACCTCTGGGGAAACCGGAGGGATTGCCCTTTTTAGAGAAAGTTTATTAGGTGAAGTAGCTTTATTCTCAAAGAAGTCCTATTCTAATATCATCTTTAAATCTTTGCCCTTTCTTGAAAAGACCCTGGGTTTTTCCTTAGATAAGTTGAACTATTATGCTATTGATATAGGACCTGGGAGTTTCACAGGCTTAAGAGTTGGTCTTTCTATTCTTAAAGGATTGTATTTAGTTTACCCTAAACCAGTTATTACAGTATCAAGTTTAGAAGTTTTAGCAACTAATTTCATAGGTTACTCTGGAAACATAGTCAGTTTGATTAATGCTTACAGCAAAGAGGTCTTCTTAGCTTCCTATAGATGGGAAAATTTTTATCTAAAAACTTTACTTTCTCCAAGATGCATCCCCTTAAAAGAATTACCTTTTTACATAAATACTCCTTCTCTTTTTGTAAGTAAAACTCTTGAAAAATGGAAAGACTTTTTAAAAGAAAATTTAAAAGATTTTCTTATTGAACCGGTCTTTTCCCCAAGCTTAAGTGCAGGGCTTGTTGCTAAATTAGCTTATATAAAGTTAAAACATGGGATAGCAGAGATAAAAGATGCGGAAAAAATTCTGCCTTTATATTTAAAACCCTCAGAAGCTGAAAGGAAAAGTGGACTAAGGTTGATATGATTGCTTTTCTTCTGAAAAGATTTTTAACCCTTATAATTACTCTTTTAGGAATAACCATAATAAGTTTTTCAATTATTCATCTTGCACCAGGAGGACCACTAAGTCCTCTTACAGAATTTAATCCCAAAATTACCCCAGAATATAGAAAAAAGCTTGTAAAAATGTATGGTCTTGACAAACCCCTTTATGTTCAATACTGGAAGTGGTTAAAAGGTATTATTAAACTGGATTTTGGTAAATCTTTTTCTTTAGATCAAAGACCTGTATGGGATAAAATAAAAGAAAGGCTTCCTGTAACTCTTTTTATAAATGCACTGTCTTTATTTTTAATCCTTTTGATTGCTATTCCTATGGGGGTTTACTCTGCAGTAAAAGCAGAAAGCGCCTTTGATAGGATAACCACAGTGGTAACCTTTATTGGTTATGCTATGCCAAGTTTCTGGTTAGCTATAATACTGATGATGATTTTCGGAGTAAAACTTCAGTGGCTTCCAATTTCGGGGCTTCATTCAACCATTGGTTATGATGAAATGAACCTTTTTCAAAAGATATGGGACTGGACAAAACATCTTATTTGTCCATTATTTGTAGCTACTTTTGGAGGGCTGGCAGGGGTTTTAAGATATGTGAGAAATTCAATGTATGAAGTTTTAAAATCAGATTTTATACTCTTTGCCAGAGCAAAGGGACTTCCAGAAAGGGTAGTAATTTATAAACACGCTTTAAGAAACGCTCTTTTGCCTTTGATAACTATTTTAGGACTTTCCATACCTGGATTGGTAGGAGGCAGTGTAATATTTGAAACCATTTTTGGGATTCCTGGTGTAGGACAATTAATGTGGCAAGCTGTAATGGCAAGAGATTATCCAGTAATTATGGCAAATCTATTTCTAATTTCTTTTCTCACTCTTCTGGGAAATTTTCTTGCAGATATAGGTTATGCACTTGCTGATCCAAGAATAAGACTGGAAAGTAAATGAAGGAACTTTTTAAAGAACTAATAAAACATAAAATAGGTTGCGCCTCTTTAATAGTTATTTTTATTTTGGTAGTACTTGCACTATTTGCTCCATACCTATCCCCCTATGATCCCTTTGAAATAAATGTAAATGAAATTTTACTTCCACCTTCTCTTAAACATCCCTTAGGAACAGATCTTCTGGGAAGAGATGTTTTGAGCAGAATGATTTATGCTTCGAGAATTTCTTTAGAAGTAAGTCTTGTAGCAGTGGGAATTTCTATAGGAATAGGGGTTTTCTTAGGTTCTCTTGCAGGTTATTTGGGAGGAATAGTTGATCAGATAATTTCTCGTTTTATAGATATAATGCTTTGTTTCCCTACTATTTTTTTGATTTTAGCAGTAATTGCCTATTTAGAACCTTCTATATTAACTATAATGATTGTAATTGGTGCTACAAGCTGGATGGGAGTAGCAAGATTGGTAAGAGCTGAAATAATGTCTTTAAAAGAAAGAGATTTTGTTTTAATAGCAAAGGTTTATGGAGCAGGAACTTTTAGAATTATATTCAGGCATCTTCTTCCCAATGCTCTGCCACCTGTTCTGGTTTCTGCTTCTCTGGGTCTGGGGCAGGCTATTCTTATTGAATCTGCCTTATCTTTTTTAGGAATTGGAGTTCAACCACCCATACCGTCTTGGGGTAATATCTTAATAGAGGGTAAAGAGACCTTAGAGATTGCCTGGTGGTTATCGGTGTTTCCAGGGCTTGCTATTCTTATAACTGTTCTTGCATTTACTTTACTTGGGGAAACTCTACAAGAAATTATGAATCCTAAGAAGGAGATGAAATAATTTATGGTGCCGAGGGCGGGACTCGAACCCGCACGGACTTACGTCCACTAGCCCCTCAAGCCAGCGCGTCTTCCAATTCCGCCACCTCGGCGTTAAATTTTAATATATTCTCAAATTTTTCTTTGTC
>JAGGXL010000078.1 GCA_021163085.1 Thermodesulfobacterium sp.
AAGTTTAGTGCTTAATTGCGGTTATGGAAAAGGATTTTCGGTAAAAGAAGTAGTTTCTACAGTAAAAAAGGTAACAGGAATTGATTTTAAAGTGGTAGAAACAGAAAGACGAGCCGGAGACCCTCCTGTTCTTGTTGCCGATAATAGTAAAATCAAAAAGATATTAAAATGGAAACCCAAATATGATTCATTAGAAACCATTATAAAAGACGCCTGGCATTGGGAACTAAAACAATAAACTTTTCAAACTATTTAAATTAGTTTACAATAAAAATTCTAAAGAAAAATTCCAAATTAAAGATTTTTTGAGATGAATTGATGTTAAAGAATTTTAAAAGGTTGGAGGAAAAGAAATAATGAGACTTAATCCCTTAAAAATGAAAGATTGGGAAATAGCTTACGAAGCTGAGAAAAATATGAAAACTGTATATCAGTTAGGGGAAGAATTGGGGTTGAGAGAAGAAGAACTTCTACCCTATGGACATTATATAGCTAAAATTGATTATCAAAGGGTTTTGGGGAGATTAAAAGATAAGCCCAATGGGAAATACATAGATATTACTGCTATTACTCCAACACCCTTGGGAGAAGGAAAAACAACAACATTAATAGGTTTAGTTCAAGGGCTTGGGAAAAGAGGGAAAAAGGTAATAGGAACTATGAGGCAGCCTTCAAGTGGACCAATTTTCAATATTAAAGGAGGGGCTGCTGGAGGAGGCCTTTCTCAAGTTATTCCGCTGGATAAATATTCCTTGGGTCTTACAGGAGATATTAATGCAGTAATGAATGCTCACAATCTTGCTATGGTTGCCCTTACAGCAAGAATGCAACACGAAGCAAATTATAGTAATGAGATTCTGGCTAAAAAAGGATTGAAAAGGTTGAATATAGATCCTAAAAGGGTTGAAATGGGATGGGTTATAGATTTTTGTGCCCAGGCATTGAGACACATAGTTATAGGTCTTGGTGGTAAAATGGATGGATATCCTATGGAAAGCAAATTTTATATTTCTGGTGCTTCTGAAATAATGGCAATATTAGCGATCGCAAAAAATTTAAAAGATTTAAGAGAAAGGATAGGGAAAATAGTTGTTGCTTTTGACAGATACGGCAATCCTATAACTACAGAAGATTTAGAAGTAGCAGGAGCTATGACAGCTCTCCTTATTGATACACTTAATCCCAATCTTGTGCAAACAATCGAGGGGCAACCTGTTTTGGTTCATACAGGCCCCTTTGGTAACATTGCTTTAGGACAATCATCCGTTATTGCTGACTATATTGCTTTAAAACTTGGAGAGTATATAATTACTGAATCTGGATTTGCTGCAGATATAGGTTTCGAAAAATTTTGGAATGTAAAATGCAGAATTTCTGGTCTTGTTCCAGATACAGTAGTAATAGTTGCTACTATAAGAGCTCTTAAATGCCACGGTGGAGCTCCTGTCCCCAAACCAGGGAGTTCTATACCAAAAGAATATTTTGAAGAAAATATGGAATGGCTTGAAAAAGGATGTGAGAACCTTCTTCACTGTATAAATATTGTTAGAAAAAGTGGAATAAATCCTGTAGTGTGTATTAACAAGTTCTATACTGATACTAAAAAGGAACTCGATTATGTAAAAAGATTTTGTGAAGATTTAGGGGTAAGGGTGTCTTTTTCTGAACACTGGCTAAAAGGAGGAGAAGGTGCTTTAGAGCTTGCAGATACAGTTATAGATGCAGCCAAGGAAACTTCTCAAATTAAATTTCTTTATGAACTTGATGAGCCTGTAAAAAAAAGAATTGAAAAAATAGCAAAAGAAATTTATAGAGCAGAGGGAGTAATATATAGTTTTGAAGCAGAAGAAAAAATTAAGTTGATAGAAAGAGATGAGGAATTAAAAAGAATGCCTATTTGTATGGCAAAAACCCATCTCTCCCTTTCTGATGACCCCGGTAAAAAAGGAGTTCCTAAGGGATGGCAACTAAGAATAAGAGACATTCTTATATACAGGGGATCAGGTTTTATAGTACCTGTGGCTGGAGAAATAAAACTTATGCCTGGGACGGGTTCAGATCCAGCTTACAGGAGAATTGATGTAGATTTAAATACAGGAAAAGTAAAAGGTCTTTTCTAATAAGGAGGAAGTAAAATGGCAGCAAAAATTATAGATGGAAAAGCAATTGCGCAGGAGATAAGAGAAAAGATTAAGAAAGAAGTTGAAGAATTGAGAGAAAAATACGACATTATTCCAGGACTTGTTACTATTTTAGTAGGAGAAGATCCGGCTTCAATTTCTTATGTTAAAGGAAAACAAAAAACGGCTCAAACACTTGGATTTTACTCTGTGGAAGAAAGACTTCCTGAAAATACTTCAGAAGATGAGCTAATAAAACTTATTGATAAATATAATAAAGATTTGAAAATTCACGGGATACTGGTTCAGCTTCCTTTACCAAAATCTATAAACGAAAGAAGAATAATAAATGCCATAGATCCCAGAAAGGATGTAGATGGATTTCATCCAGTCAATGTAGGAAAAATGGTTATAGGAGAGCCTTGCTTTTTACCATGCACACCTCATGGTATTTTGGTGATTTTGAAAAAAATTGGATGTCAGGTTGAAGGAGTAGAGGTTGTTGTTGTGGGGAGAAGTAATATTGTGGGGAAACCCATAGCCAATCTTCTTATACAGAAAAGAAAGCCTGTGGGTAATGCAACTGTAACAATTTGCCATACAAGAACAAGAGATTTAGCTTTTCATACAAAAAGAGCAGATATTTTGATTGTAGCTGTAGGGAAGCCCAAGTTTATTACTGCTGATATGGTAAAAGAAGGAGCAGTGGTAATTGATGTGGGTGTAAATAGAATTGGAACTACACCTGAAGGAAAGGCTATTCTTTGTGGAGATGTAGATTTTGAAAATGTTAAAGAAAAGGCAAAAGCTATTACTCCTGTTCCAGGTGGAGTCGGCCCTATGACCATTACCATGCTTATGAAAAATACTCTTGAAGCAGCAAAAATGTGGAACGGTCTTCCGAATGAAGTAGGATAGAGGGTGTATTTTTCAAAAAGAAGGAGGAAAAATGTCAAATAAAAATTCAACAGAAGAATTAAAAGAAATATTTTTGAATTTAAAAACAGGTATAAAGGCTCTTAAATCAGGTATGGATGCATTAGAAAAAGGGCTGAGCAAGTTAGAAAAAGATATTCTTAACATAAACAGAGAAACACTTGAAAAACTTCAGAAATTAATTTCTGAGAAATTTGAAGTTTTGAATTTTGTTGAGGAAAAAGAAGAAAATGTGGAGATAAAAATAGAGAAAATAGAAATTGAACCGGAAAAAGAAGAAACATTAGAAGTTTCTAAACCAGCTGAGATAGAACCTGTAAAAGAGGTAAAATTTGGTTTTCACAATAAAACTCTGGAGAAAATTTATGAGAAATTACATAAAGAAGCTCCTGATGTATATACGGTTTTAAAAAGAGCTGAAAAGACAAGAGTTGATGAGGTAGATAAAGGAGGGGTAATTTGCAGAATTTGTAATATGGGTCCTTGCAAAGTTGTCGAGGGATTAGAAGAATTAAGAGGCATTTGTGGAGCAGATGCAAGTTTAGTTTCTGCGAGAAATTTTGCAAGATTAGTCGCAGCAGGAGTTTCAGCACAAGCAGATTACGCAAAATCTATAGTAGAAACTATAAATAATATTGTTAAAGGAGATTTACCGTTTAAATTTAAAGACAAAAGAAAGTTAAAGATGTTTGCTTATACCTTAGGGATTGATCTGGAAAAAACAGAGGAGGAAATACTTAATGAGGTTATAGAAAAAGTTAATAAAATTTTTTCTCAACAAAAAGTGGAACCAATTTTGACTTACAGAGCTCCTAAGACTTTGATTGAAAAGTGGAGAAAATATGAGATTATGCCAAAAGGTATAGAGGAAGAGATCGTAGAGCTCATTTACAGAACATCCTTAGGGGTTGATCAATATTATAAGAATATTTTGTTTGCATCTTTAAGGTGTGCCCTTGCTGATGGCTGGGTTGCTTCAATGATAGCTACAGAATTGCAGGATATTCTTTTAGGTACCCCTCAGCCAGTTAGAACACGAGTTAACATAGGTAAAGAGATTATTCGCGAAGATATGGTAAATGTTGTAATATGTGATAAGGATCCTCTGGTTACTGAGGCTTTGATACAGGCTTTCAAGGATTCAGAGATTATCAAACTGGCTAAAGGGACAGGTGCAAAAGGTGTTAATCTCGTTGGGTTAGGTTGTGCAGGGAATGAAATTTTAATGAGAAAGGGATTCCCAGTTGCTGGTTCATTTGCTTATCAAGAAGCAGTTGTTGCTACAGGAGCGGTGGAAGCAATAGTAGGAGAGCTTATACCAAATGTGGTGCAAGTAGTAAATAATTTTCATACAGCAGTTATTACCACAAATCCAATTTCCCAAATGGAGGGTGCTATTTGTGTTGAATTTAACAAAAAATATCCTTTAAAGAGCGCAAAGGAAATTTTGAAGATTGCTGTTTCAAGGTATTCTAAAAGAGATTCAACAAAAATTTATATTCCTGATGAAGCAGTTGAAGCAATTTCAGGATTTGGTGCAGAGGCTCTTATGTATGCTATGGGAGGAAGATTTAGAGCAGGATTAAACATTTTAAATGAGAATATAGGTAATGGAAAAATTTTAGGTATAGCATTAATTTCAGGTTGCGATCAGTTTGAAACAAATGAAAATATTCAAGTAGAGCTGGCAAAGGAGCTGATAAGTAATAATATACTTGTTTTCGCTACAGGTTGTTCTGCAATTAAACTTGGCATGGCAGGACTTTTGCTTCCAGAGGCGTCTCAACTTGCTGGTGAAGGGTTAAAAGAAGTCCTTGAAGCTGTAGGATGCCCACCTGTGTTGAATATGGGTTCCTGTATATCTAACTCAAGGTTTTTTACAGTTCTAACAGAAATGATTAATACCGGTGGTTTGGGTAAAGACATAAGCGAGCTTCCTGTTATAATATGTTTTCCTCAATGGGTGAATGAAAAAGCTTTATCTACGATAATGTGTTTTGTTTCAAGCGGATTACAGGTTGTTTTTAATCCCGGGGATTTAATTGCGGAAAACAAAAAAGTAAAAAGATTTCTTTTTGAAGAAGTAGAAAAGTATTTCGGAGGGTCTATTAGATTTGCAAAAACAGCGAATGACTTCTCAAAAATTGTAATAGACAGAATTAAACAAAAAAGAAAAAAACTTGGCATTGAACAACCAAAACCAAGGATTTTTTATGATATGGCTATGAGAAGAACCCTTGATGAAAAAAGATATATTCCTTCTATTCATAAATGCGGATTTTTTAGAATTTTAGAAACTCGTTTAATTAATTAAGGAGAAAAATTGCATGATAGTAGTTAAAAGAAAACCATTAGAAGAAATTTTGAGCTACATAGAAGGACATGATAAAATTCTTTTGCTGGGGTGTCAAGAATGTCCTTACGGTTGTGCAACAGCTGGTGAAGATGAAGTGAAAAAGCTTGTTGAAGAGATAAAAAACAAAATGAAAAATCTGGGGAAATTTATAGAAATTTCAGAAAAGACATTGATTAGACTGTGTGAGCTTCAGTATGTGAAAGGTATAAATGATTTTAAAAATGAGTTTGAGGCAGTAGTAACATTAAGTTGTGGGGTAGGGATCAATTTGATAGCAGATGTCTATCCTGAAATAGAAGTATATCCGGGAGTGAATACTTTATTTATGGGTGCAAAGTTAAGGAAAGGTATTTATGTTGAAAAGTGCAGGGCTTGTGGAGATTGTATAGTGGGTTATACTGCTGGACTTTGTCCAATAACAAGATGCCCTAAAAATATGCTTAATGGACCATGTGGTGGGTCTAAAAATGGAGTATGTGAAGTGAGAAAAGGATTGCCTTGTGTGTGGGATCAAATTATAAGAAGGCTTAAGAAAAGAGGAAAGCTTGAAAAATTAATGGAAATATGGGAAGCAAAAGATTGGAGAAGTTTTTATGGTGAAGGAATAAGAGAATTGAGAGAGGTTGAGAGTTGGAAATAAAAACCAATCTTCAAAAAGTTTTGGAATCAGGTCAATTTGCAGTGACAGCAGAAATCGATCCTCCTAAAAATGCAGACCTTGAGTTGATAAAAGAAAAAATAAAGTGGTTGAAAGGCTATGTGGATGCGGTTAATATTACAGATTCTCCAAGAGCTACGGTTAAAATGTCAAGCCTTGCAGGAGCAGTTATTTTACAGAAAGAAAATATTGAACCTGTAATGCATATTACTTGCAGAGACAGAAATAGAATAGCCATTCAATCTGAATTGCTGGGAGCTTCAGCTTTGGGAGTTAAAAATATTTTATGTCTAACAGGGGATTATGTAAGTTTGGGAGATCATCCGCAAGCAAAGCCTGTTTTTGATTTAGATTCAATCCAACTAATTAGCTTAGCAAAGAATCTTTCTGAAGGCAAATTTTTTAATAAAAAAGAAATTAAAGGGAAACATCCCTATTTTTTTATAGGAGCAGTGGAAAATCCTTTTGCTGATCCATTAGAGTTTAGGCCAATAAGATTGGCAAAAAAAATAAAGGCTGGAGCAAAATTTATCCAGACTCAAATAGTTTACAATGTAGAGAGATTTGAAAAGTTTATAAAGTTGTGTGAAGATTTAGGTATATTAGAAAAAGTTTATATACTTGCTGGTATTGCTCCGCCTAAATCTTTAAAAATGCTTAAGTATATGAAGGAAAACAAAGTCCCTGGAATAGAGGTTCCAGACGAGCTGATAAAGAGAATGGAATCAGCAAAAGATGAAAAAGAAGAAGGGATTAATATTGCGGTAGAAATCATAGAAAGAATTAGAGAAAATCCTGGTGTTAGCGGGGTCCATATTATGGCAATTAGATGGGAATTTATTGTCCCTGAAATTGTAAAAAGGGCAAAACTTTATCCCAGATAAAAAATTGTTGAGCAATTTTTATAATTTCTGGAGGATAAAATGCAAAATGAAAAAGAGCTTTTAAAAAGTCTGATTGATATTTTATCAGACCTGAGATTGGGGTTAAAGAATTTTCATGCAGGGATTGAACATCTGGAAGAAGGAATAGAAAAGCTTGAAACAGAGCTGTTTAATAAAACAATTTTTGTGGAAGAAAAAGAAGAAAAGGAAAAAATAGAAGAAAAAAAAGAAAAATTAAAGGTTGAAGAGAAAGTTATCTCAGTAAAAAAAGAAGAGGAAAAACCAAAAATAGAACAAATAGCAAAAGCTGAGCCTACCAATATTTACAGACCTTTATCAGAGAGAGCTAAAAATATTCCTGAAAGTCTTTATAAGGATGTTACTACCGAAAAGATAAGAGAAATTGTAATAGGAGAAGGAAAGAAAAGTTTAAAAATTGGGGAAGAGAACTGTTTGCCTTTTTATCTTTTTGATGGGCATATGGGTAACGGAGTAAAAATTGCTATGGAAATTTTGGATGTTAAACCAGAAGATTGGCCTGAAAGTTTGACTAAATATTTTTCTGATGTTTTTCATGATCCAGCTCTTTGGGCAAAAAAGTGTGTTGAAGTTTATAGTGCAGAGGCTATATGCCTTTATTTACAAGGAACAGATCCCAATTATTTAAATCTTGATGCCGAGCATGCTAAACAGGTGGTAAAAAAAGTAACAGATTCGGTTGATGTGCCCGTTATTATATGGGGCTCTGGAAATTCTGAAAAGGATGTGGAAATAATAAAAGAAGTTGCGGAGTTAATAGGAGGAAAAGGAATAGCAATAGGACCTATTTTGGAGAGTAATTACAGAACTCTGGCAGCTGTTGCAATGGGATATAATTTACCTGTAATTGCATCAAGCCCTATAGATGTTAATTTGGCAAAACAGCTTAACATACTTCTTGAAAACATGGGATTACCCTTAGATAAAATAATAATGGATCCTTCTATAGGTGCACTGGGGTATGGAATTGAATATGCCTACTCGGTGATGGAGAGAATAAGGATTGCAGCTTTGTATTACAATGATACAACTTTACAATCTCCTTTTGTATGTACTGTTGGAAGAGAAGTTTGGGCAACCAAAGAGGCACAACTACCTACAGATGATATTTTTGGAGAGCAGGAAACAAGAGGTGTACTGATGGAAGCAATTACAGCGGTAGTTCTTTCTCTTGCTGGAGGAGATTTATTGATAATGAGACACCCTAAAGCTATAGAACTTTGCCAATCGTTTTTTGATCTCTTGATGGCAAATTAAAGAAAGGAGTGATAGAGAAATGTCCAAGATAATTTTTAGTGTAGCTATAGAAGGTGCACATAAAATTGTAGAAAGAGCATGGGAAAGGTATGAATCTGCTGTAAAAAATTTTGGGAAATCCGCTGAAATAGGATTCCCCAACACAGCTTATTATTTACCCGTTATTTATGCTATACTGGGTTATCCAGTAAAGAAACTTGGTGATTGTGAGGAGATTTTACAGGAAGCTAAAAAACTTTTGCCTAAAATCCTTGCTGAGAAGTATAATCTTCCATACTTAGGTCCAGCACTTGATGCAGGAATGGCCACTTTTTTTGCAGAAGAAATAATCGAGGCTATAAACTATTTGGAAAAACCTGATCTATATACAAAAACCGAAGAGCCTACAGAAGAAAACATCTGGCTTGGAGCAGCAGACGATGTTATTTTTAGAAAAAGAGGAGTTGAGTTTGTTGATGGGACAGCTCCTGGTTTTGCAGTTTTACTTGGCTCTCCTTCTGATAAAGAAACAGCAAAAAAGATAACTCAAGAACTTCTTGAAAGATCCCTTTATGTTTTTATGCATGATCAGACAAACGGCATTTATATGCCCTATTTGCTCAAAGAAGCAGGAATTCAACTCGGTTGGCCTGTAAGATTGGTACCATTTGGTCCAGATTATACAAGTGTAGTTTTTGCTATTGGTTTTGCTTGTAGAGTTGCCATGTCCTTTGGAGGAATAAAACCAGGAGATTATATAAATAATTTACTTTTTAACAAAGATAGAACTTATGCTTTCGTAATTGCTTTTGGGCCTCCATCGGAAGAGTGGGCTGCAAATGCAGCTGGAGCAATGAATTGGGGATTCCCAACCATTTCTGACTGGGAATTGCCAGAAATCAAATCTTACGGAGTTTGCACTTATGAACATCTGGTATCAAAAGTGCCTCATGAGGAAATTGTTGAAAAAGCACTTTTTGTAAGAGGAGTTAAAGTTACTACAACAAAAATAGATGTTCCTGTAGCTTATGCACCTGCTTTTGAAGGAGAAAGAGTTAGAAAAGAAGATTTGTTTTTAGAATGCGGTGGAGGGAAAAGTCCTGCAGTAGAACTTTTAATATCTACATCTTTTGAAGATATAAAAGATGGCGAAATAGAGGCCGTGGGTCATGAAATTTCTGATCTCCCCAAAGTTGACAAGAAGGGACCACCTTATAGAGTGCCTCTTGCTATAGTAGTAAAAGTGACTGGTGCAAACATGCAAGAAGATTTTGAACCCATTATTGAAAGGCAGTTTCATTA
>JAGGXL010000167.1 GCA_021163085.1 Thermodesulfobacterium sp.
AAAACGAGGAAATAAAGGAAGGATTAATTACCTATTTAATAGATTATCAGCTTGCTAAAGACAAGAAACTTTTTAGAAAATTAAAACTTTCTTTTCCCACAAAGGAAACAAAAGCTTTTTTTTATTTATTGTTTCTGTGCCAAAATATAGGTGAAGAGAGGTTTATAAACCTTTTTAGAAATTTTTATGAAAATAACATTTTTAGCTTTACAACATGGAAAGATTTCCTAAACTCAATCGAAAAAAACTATCCAGAATTTAAAGATTTTATAATTTCTTACTCCGAGTTCAAAAAAATTACTCTAAAAGCTGAAATTGAATCTATTATTAAAGAAAAAGACTCTTACAAAATAAAGCTTTTCATTAAAGTAAATCCTTCTTTTAAAAATTTTAATCAACCAATTCCTGTCAATCTTAAAGTTAAAACAAAAAATGGTGTCGAATCTTTTTCTCTGAAGCTTACAAATATAGAGCAAATTTTTCACATTCTTGTTAAAGATAAACCAGATGTTTTATATCTTGATCCTGATTATATGCTTTGGAGGAATTTAGATTTTAACGAAATTCCAAATTGTATAGCCCGGATTTTTCATTCTCCAGGCACAATAATTATTAGCAAATCTAATTTCCCAATTTATAGGAAATTTATCAATTACTTCAGAAATATTGGTTATGAGCTGTCTTTCTCATCTCTAAATATTCCTGATCTTTCCAATAAATCGCAAAATATAATTTATTTACATACATCTCCTATTCCCTGGCAATTTGCTCCTCCTGAAAAAGGTTTCTATTTGAAGGTCATCCCTAATTCTTCTAATCCTGAATATGTTATGGCCTATTTATATGCTTCTTCTGAGAAAGATTTAGAAACAGGCTTGAGAAATTTAAAATCCTTCGATATGTATTCAGAAATATACATTCAATCTCAAAAAACTATCTTTAAAAGAAAAGACCATTCATTTCAGGGTGTTCCTGTTTTTATAAATCTTTTTTTTGAAGAAAAATGTGCCAAAATAAATGTTTCGTTAAGAAAACTGGCTTTAAATTTAATTAATTCTCAAATAATTTTAGTTGGAATAGATAATAAAACCTCAGTTTGTAAAGATTTTTATAAAGATTTTGTTGAAAACATTTATAATTTTAACAATAATATTGTCTTATTAATAGATCTACCACCTTCTTTTCAGGAAATTCTGGAAGACTATTTTAAAAACAAAATCCCAGAAACTCAATTAGAAGAAATTTTGAGAGGTATAGAAAATTTTAATGCTACAAATGTTTTGAGATTGATAAACTGGGCTAAGGAAAAAAAGGTTAAAGTTTTTGCTATAGGAACCGATCCCAACTTAGTATTAAAGGTTTTAACCAATGGATTAAAAGGACTTTCCCAGGAAGATATTCACAAGTTACCTGAAATAGATCTTTTAAATCCACTTTATAAAGAATATTTACACTCATTATTCAAATCTTATGAAAACTTCCAAAAATTTGATTTTGAAAATTTTTATGAAGCCCAAGTTTTAAAAGTAGAAAATTTAGCAGAAAATATTAAAAATTTCCTAAAAGTGTTTAAAACCTATCAAATAATTGTAATAACTAAAAAAGATTTACTTATACACAGATGGAAACTACCTCAATATTTAAAGAGAAGAAGTATTTTAAACTTTAAAGCGGCTTTTTTAACTTCTGAAGGAGTCAAAATTTTAAAGTATTAAAATAAACAAAGCGGGGAGGAAAGTTTCCCCGCTTAAATTAAAAAATAAAAATTTAATTAGCTTTTTTTAGCAGCTTCTTCAAGTTTTTTACCGGGTTTAAACTTTACTACCTTTTTAGCAGGAATCTTAATGGGTTTACCAGTTCTTGGATTCCTTCCTTCCCTTGCAGCCCTTTTAGTCACCTGAAAACTTCCAAATCCTACCAATATAACCTTATCTCCTTTAGAAATCGCTTCTTCAACAGCCTTCATAAACGCATCCAAAAGTTTTTCTGCAGCTGCTTTGGGTACCTCTGCAATTTCTGCCATTCTTTTTACCAATTCTGCCTTATTCATACTACCCTCCTTTTATTGAGTTTTTCTTATTTTTTTATAAAGATTTCTCAATTTTTGTCAAGTTCTTTTTTTAGAAAATCACAGAAAAAATCAAAACTTTTTAAAAATTAACTTAGGAGAATTGACATTTCGGACAATAAAATGTTCCTCTTTGGGCTATTTTTTGATATTTCAAATTCTTTCCACATCTGGGGCAGGGAAAACCTTTTTTACCATAAACTAAAAAGTTTTCTTGAAAATTCCCTTTCTCACCTTCAGCATCTATGTAATTTTTTATTGAAGAGCCCTTTAAATTAATAGCTTCTTTAAGCAAGCTTTTCATCTGAAAAAATAGCCTTTCTATCTCTTCTTCTCTAAGATCTCCGGATTTCTTAAATGGATTTATTTTAGCCCTAAAAAGGAGTTCATTTATATAAATATTCCCCAAACCTGATATAACTTTCTGATCCATCAACAAATTTTTAACATTCCTGTTTCTTTGCCGAAATATGTTTTTAAACTCATCCAAATTTATTTCTAAAGCATCTTTACCAAGATTTTTCAATTCTTTGAGAGTTGAAAATTCTTCAACTTTTACTTTTTTAATTTTCCCAAATTTTCTTATATCAAAGTAGCCCAATCTGTCTTTTTCAAATTCAAAGATTAGTATAATATGCTTTTTTTCTTTATCTAATCCATTTTTCGCAATAAAAAGAAAATATCCTGTCAAACCTAAATGAAAAAGAAGTAAATTTTTTTCAAAAAAGAAAATTATGTATTTCCCCTTTCTCTTAATAGATAAAAGTTTTTCTCCAACTATTGTATTTAAATTTTTAACTTTATTTTTGAAAAGGAAATTACTATTAAAA
>JAGGXL010000080.1 GCA_021163085.1 Thermodesulfobacterium sp.
ATGAAAAAGATGAAAATTTTCTCCAGAAAAGATTTTTAAAAATCTCTCAACAATACAAAAATTACAAATACAGATTAGGTGGAAATGGAAACGGTTACTTAGATTGTTCTATGTTTGTAAAATTGATTTATAAAAATCTGGGAATTGAACTCCCGAGAACATCTCGCGAACAGTTTTTAGTGGGTATACCCGTAAAAAAAGAGGAACTGATTCCAGGGGACCTGGTCTTTTTTTCAAGATACAGAAATAGAAGAAAGGTCTCCCATGTAGGTATTTATATAGGGAATAATAAATTTATTCATTTTTCTTCTGCAAGAAGAGGTTTTGCTATAGATTCCTTAGATAAGCCTTATTTTAATTTAAGGTTTGTTGGTGCAAAAAGAATAATTAACGGGGAGATTCTGGAAAAATTTTATACATATACAAAAAAAGAAGATTCTTAAAAAATTAAATGTGTATACGGTAATAGCTCTAAAGCTTTATTAATTTTTATGTCCTATTTTTAAATGTTTATCTTGATTTTTTCTATTCTTGATTTACACTAAGGTAACATGGATAAAGTGGACAAAATTGTTAGTCTTAAAGATTGGATAAACTCTTTCTGGAATTTTCAGGAAGAAGACATTCAGTATTTACAAAACTTAATTGTCAAAAAGGTACCCTTAGATCCTGAAGAAGTAATTAATAACATTAAAGAGAGAGTCAAAACAAGAAAAGCTTTCTATCAAATTTACAAATATCTTCCAAGAAAAGATTTGTCTGTAAGAGATCTTGAATGGGCTGAGCAGAAATTTGCCGAAATTTTATACAGAGAAGAATTAATAACTGATCTTACAAATAAAATTTTAGATATACTCACTTTTTTTGTAGAATATGAAAAATTCCCTATTTCTGAAACATCATCCGACCCATTCCTAATGCATTAAAGACAACTTTATGAAAAAAGAAAAATATCTTCTTAAAAGAGCCAAGAAAATCCTTAAAACAGAAAAAGAAGGTCTTGAAGAAATCTCCAAAAATCTGAATTCTTCCTTTGTTAAAGCTATAGAGCTTATTTTAAATATTAAAGGGAGGGTAGTAATTACAGGTGTAGGAAAAAGTGGAATTATTGGGAAAAAATTATCAGCTACTCTTTCCTCTACCGGGACTCCTTCTTTCTTTCTTCATCCTGTAGAAGCCCTTCATGGAGATTTGGGAATGGTTACTCCTGAAGATATTTTACTTGCTATTTCCTACTCCGGGAATACACTTGAGGTATGTGAACTTGCTTCTATTTTAAAAAAAAGAAACATCAAAATAATAAGTTTTACAGGAAATTTAGAAAGTAGATTAGCTAAACTTTCTGATATAGTTATTAATACTAAAATTCCTAAGGAGGCCTGTCCTTTTAATCTTGCTCCTACAACAAGCACAACAGCTACATTAGCTTTAGGGGATGCCTTAGCTATATGTCTTTTTGAATTAAAGGGCTTAAGCTCTGAGGACTTCAGAAGAAATCATCCAGGAGGATCTTTGGGAGAAAGGCTAAAAGTAAAGGTAAAAGAAATTATGCTTACCGATGAAAAAATACCTGTTGTGTCTGAAGGTACATTTCTGGAAGATGCTATAGTAGAAATGGATAAAAAAAGGTTAGGTTGCGTATTAATTGTAAATCCCTTACAAATTCTTACAGGAATCATTACCGACGGAGATTTGAGAAGAATCTTTTTAAAATACAAAACTTACAGCAATATAAAAGTTGAAGAAGTAATGACCAAAAATCCCAAAATAATTGAAGAAAATCGTTTAGCCTCAGAAGCTCTTGAAATGATGGAAAAACATCTTATTACGGTGTTACCTGTGGTAAATTATGACCAGAAATTGGTAGGAATACTGCATCTTCATGATATTTTAGGAAAAGGAACCTTTAAATTTACTGTTTAAAATCTCCAAAGTATATTTTATATTCTCCTCTACAGTCTTTGTTGCATCAATTACTAAGTAATTAAAAAACTCCAAAAACCTTGCATAATTTTTCTTAACATTTTCTAAAAACTCCTTTTTCTCAAAAAAGCTTAACTTTTTCTTACGAGCTTTTATTCTTTCAAAGGCTATTTCAAGAGGAAGATCTAAATAGATTACCAAATCAGGAATAGGGGCAATAGTTTCATTTTCCACTAAAAGTTCTCTAAAAGGTAAACCCTGAGAGCCCTGATAAGCAAGTGTAGAGAGATAATATCTATCGAGAATAACCCATTTCCCCTTCTCTAAAGCAGGAATAATTATATTCTCAACATGCCACATTCTATCTTTTAGAAATAGAGTTCTCAATTCTTGAGAATTCTTTTCTCCCTTTGTTAAAATTTCTTTTATCTTTTTTCCAAAAGGGCCAGAGGTTGGTTCATAAGAAAAAACACAGTTTATCCCTTTTTCTTTCAATTTTTCATATAGAGCCTCGGCAAAAGTGGTTTTGCCAGCACCATCTATTCCTTCGATTGTGATTAGCTTTCCTTTTCTCAAAAATTCAAGTTTAAGTCTCTTTTTCAAAAAATCTCTATTCTCTTTTGTAACTTCACACAAATATGCAGGTTCAAAGTTTTTTACTTTTTTTAAAAAAGGAAATTCTCCTTTCCCCACCGTGGCTAAAAGATATACATCCGAGTTTAAAAGGTTTTTTATGAAATTACAAAATTTTTTAGACAGAATTTCCATTTTCCCTATCTCATCGATAATAAAAAACTCTCTTTCCCCATTTACTTTTTCCAAAAAATTCACCACTTTTTCCAGATTTTCTATCATTACCACATACTTACCTACTGAGGGTCTATTTTTAATTTCTTCAGGTTTCATAAAAATTTTCTTTATAGCAAGGAGATACTCTTCTTCTGAATTTAAAACTTTTATTTTAAATCCTTTCCTTTCTTTTCCTTCTCTTATTTCTTTAGTGATAAAGCCTGAAATTTTAAATTCGGCTAAGTGAGCTTTGATAAGATTAAATAAATATTCCACCAGAGTTGTTTTCCCAACCCCTGGAGAACCGAGAATAAAGAACTTTTTTCTGGGAAAATCTATAAACATTATTTTCTTATAGGTTTTGAGGAAAGGAGCACATAGGTTGCTCCCAAACCACCGTCACAAAGTCTTGCAGAAGAATAAGCTAATACATATTTTCTGTAAGGACCTTTTTCCAGCCATTCTTTGACTTTATTTTTTAATACTGGCTCTTTTTTGGAAGAAAGTCCCCTCCCGTGAACAATCAAAACACAACTATCTCCATTTATAATAACTTCTTTCATAAATTCCTCAAAAGCTTCTTTTGCTTCTTCTACAAACATACCTCTTAAATTTAAAGTTCTTTTAACTGCAAATCTACCCTCTCTTAAAGCTTTGACAATTCTTCTACTAACCCCTGGAGCTCTACCCTCTATGTATTCAGAGGTTAACCAAACTTTAATCTCTATTTTCTCAGGTGGCCAATCCTTTTTTAAAGACCAAAAGGGTTTCTTAGGAGAAAGTTTCCAATAAAAATTTTTTTCTTTAAGAGGTTTAGAGGTATAAATTACTTCAGACCAGTTTCTTTCTTTACATTTAAGAGGTTTTTCTGAAATGTAAAAATTGTATTCTGTCTTAAAAGTAGTTAGGGGAGCCCCGAGATACTCCCCCAATTTTAAAAAAGGTTTTTGCATAATTACTTTCTTAATCCTTTTTCAAAAACTCTTTCACACTTTTCAGCTGCAGTTTCTGCCCTTTGAGCAGCTTCCTCTGCTTTATTAGCAGCTTCTAATGCTTCTTGAGAAGCTGCTACAGCCCTTTCAGCAGCATCATTAGCATTTTCTACATCTACTTTAAGTTGGTTAACCTGAGTTTTTAAGGCCTCAACTTCTGCTTTCAAACCATTTAACTCGTTTTCCAGTTTTGTTACAGATTCTTGCCATTCTGGTTTTGCTGGCACTTCCTCTGGTGCTTTAACAGGACAGGAACAACCAAAAGCTAATAATCCAGCTAATCCTATACCAGCTAAATTTAACATGACCTTTTTCATAACACACCCCCTTTAAAAAGCTTTATTTTTCTTATTTTACTTATTTTGAGGTTGAGGTCAAGTTTTCAAAATTTTTTAACCCTTTATACAGCCTATGGGAATAAGTTTAGCAACCTTTTTAGTAAGACCAGCTTTACAAGTGGCATTAATAACTTCATTAATATCTTTGTAAGCCTCTGGTGCCTCCTCTGCAAGTCCTCTTTTAGATTTTCCAATAACAATAATTCCTTTTTTCCTTAGTTTTTCTATTATATCATCTGCTCTGAAACTCTTTATTGCTTGATGTCTGCTCATACTTCTTCCTGCTCCGTGGCAAGCAGATCCGAAAGCTTTCTCCTCTCCCTCTAAAGTTCCAACTAAAATGTAAGAAGCTGTTCCCATAGAACCACCTATTATAACTGGCTGTCCTACTTCTCTGTAAGCTTGTGGAAGTTCTTTTTTCCCTGGTCCCCAAGCTCTGGTTGCTCCTTTTCTATGAACATAAAGCTTTAGCTTTTTACCGTTAATTTCATGATATTCTACCTTGCAGGTATTATGACTTACATCGTAAAGTGCCTTTAAATGAATCCCAGGGAAAAATTTTTTAAACACCTCTCTCACAAGATGAGTAATTACCTGACGATTGGCAAGTGCACAATTTATTCCACACACCATAGCTTTAAAATATTGTTGTCCTTCAGGAGAATTAATAGGAGCACAAACAAGCTCTTTCTCTTTGATAGGTATTCCGTATTTTTTTGACGCCTTTGCTAAAATTGGAAGATAATCTGTAGCTATTTGATGTCCAAGAGCTCTGGAACCACAGTGAAAAGTAATTACTATTTGATTTTCAAAAAGTCCAAAGGAGGAAGCAACTTTCCTATCATAAATTTTTCCTACATATTGAATTTCAAGATAATGATTTCCTGAACCAAGTGTTCCTACCTGCCTGTGTTGTCTTTTTTTAGCTTCCTTTGAAACGTATACAGGATCAGCCCCTGCTACACATCCTTTTTCCTCAATATATTCCAGGTCTTCAGGTTCTCCATATCCTTTTTCAACAGCCCATTTAGCTCCTCCTACCAAAACCTCATCTAATTGAGAAGGAGAAAGTTTTATCTCCCCCTCAGAACCAACCCCGCAAGGAACTGTATCAAAAAGTTCTCTTACAAGTTTTTCTAAATAAGGCTCTACTTCTTCCTTGGTAAGGAGACTTAAAAGAGTTTTAACACCACATGAAATATCATAACCAACTCCACCAACCGATATAATTCCTCCTGCATCTGGATCAAAGGCAGCTACTCCCCCTATAGGAAAACCATAACCCCAATGTGCATCTGGCATAGCAATGGAAAACTTAACAATACCTGGCAAACTTGCCACATTACAGACCTGTTCAAATACCTTTTCATCCATTTCTTCAATAAGTTTTTCACTAGCAAAAATTTTGCCAGGAACCCTCATGTCTCCCTTAGGAGGAATTAACCATTCATAATCTGAAATTTTCTCGAATTTTTTTAACTCCATGGCTTCCTCTCAGCTTATAATTTTTTTCTCTTTAAAGAATTTTAATTTTTTATTCCTCAAATTCAAGGACTTTTTAATTTCTCAAATTGTGGTATAACTTATAAGCATGTTCAAAGGGACTACTGTTATAGCAGTGAAAAAAGACGGTAAAATTGCGATGGCAGGAGATGGACAGGTTACCTTTGGCAACACAATATTAAAACGCAGGGCAAAAAAAATAAGAAAACTTTACAAAGGTAAGGTGCTTGCAGGTTTTGCAGGTGCAACAGCTGATGCTTTTACCCTTTTTGAAAGATTAGAAAAAAAACTTGAAGCTTATAGTGGACAGCTTTTAAGAGCTGCCGTTGAGCTTGCCAAGGATTGGAGGACTGATAAAGTCTTGAGAAGATTAGAGGCATTCCTTATTGCCTGCGATAGTGAGCATCTTCTTCTTATTTCTGGTGCAGGTGATGTAGTTGAGCCAGACGAAAATATAATAGCCATAGGTTCTGGAGGACCAATGGCTCTCGCTGCTGCCAAAGCCCTTTTCAGACACACAAACCTTTCTGCAAAAGAAATAGCTGAAATTTCTATTAAAATCGCAGGAGAAATTTGCATATATACCAATTCTGAAATAGTGGTAGAGGAGTTATGAATTACAAAGAGCTTACACCCAAAGAAATTGTAGCTGAATTAAATCGATACATAGTGGGGCAGGAAAAAGCTAAAAAGGCTGTTGCCATCGCTATGAGGAACCGCTGGAGAAGGCAGCAGCTTAAAGATCCTATAAAAGAAGAAATTTATCCCAAAAATATTCTCATGATCGGACCAACAGGTGTAGGAAAAACTGAAATAGCAAGAAGGCTTGCCAAACTTTCTAATGCTCCCTTTTTAAAAGTAGAAGCAACCAAGTTTACTGAAGTAGGATATGTAGGAAGAGATGTAGAATCCATGATAAGAGATCTCACTCACATTGCAGTTCAGATGATAAAAGCAGAAGAAGAAAAAAAAGTAATGGAAAAAGCAAGAACTCTGGCAGAAGAACGGCTGGTAAACCTCTTAATTCCCACTACCTCTTCAAAGGTAGAGTATGATCCTTTAACTAAGGAAAAATTTTTAAAAATGTTAAGGGAAGGTGCCCTTGATGAAAGATATGTAGAAATTGAAATTGAGCCTTCACAAAAAACACCTGCTATAGAAATTCTTGCAGCTTCAGGTTTAGAAGAAATCGAAATGCAGTTAAAAGACATGCTTTCCACCTTTCTTCCTTTTAGAACAAAAAAGAGAAGGGTAAAGGTTAAAGATGCTCTGGAAATCTTAACTAAAGAAGAAGCCAATAAACTTATAGATATGGATAAAGTTATAAAGGAAGCTATCGAGAGAACTGAAACAAGTGGCATTATCTTTATCGATGAGATTGATAAAATTGCAAGTAGAGGCGAAGCCCACGGTCCTGATGTATCAAGAGAGGGAGTGCAAAGAGATCTTTTGCCTATTGTTGAAGGAACTACTGTTAATACCCGCTACGGAATGGTGAAAACCGATTATATCTTATTTATTGGAAGTGGGGCTTTTCATATTGCTAAACCCTCAGATCTTATCCCTGAACTTCAAGGAAGATTTCCCATAAGAGTAGAACTTGATCCTTTGACAAAGGAAGATTTTGTACGAATATTAACTGAACCAGAAAACGCAATCATAAAACAATATCAAGCCTTGTTGGCAACTGAAGGCTTAAAATTAGAATTCACTAAGGAAGCTGTAGAAGAAATAGCCCAGATATCCTACGAAATAAATCAAAGAATGGAAAATATTGGTGCAAGAAGGCTTTATACAGTTGTAGAAAAAGTGCTGGAAGAAATCTCTTTTTCCGCACCAGACATTGCCCCCACTAAAGTAGTTATTACTCCTGAGTATGTAAGAGAAAAACTGGAAAATATTATCTCAGACGCCGAATTGGTTAAATTTATCCTTTAAAGTTAAATAACTTTGCCCCAAAGGTCATAAATACCGGATTTTTTTATTTTAACCTTTACCAAATCTCCAGGATAAATAAATTTCTCTTTTTCTCCTAAAATATAGGTTACCCCGTCTATTTCTGGAGCTTGTATCTTGGCTATACCAAAAAGTCTCCTCCTTATATCTTCTCCCAAGATAAGAACCTCTTCCAGGCTACCAACTCTCATTTTCAACCTTTTTTTGGATATTTCTTTTTGGAGCTTTAAGATTTCTTTTTTCCTTTTTATTTTTTCTTTATATTTTACTCTTGGAACCATTTTCTCAGCGGGGGTCCCTTCTTCTGGATAAAAAATAAAAACTCCCAGATGATCAAATTCAGTTTCCTTAACAAATTTATAAAGATAAAGAAACTCCTTTTCTCCTTCTCCTGGGAAACCTACTATCAAGGTTGTTCTTATAGCTGAATGAGGATTTATTTCTCTTATATAAGCTATTATTTCTTTAATTTTTTCGGAATTAACAGGTCTCCTCATTTTTCTTAAAATATCAGGATGAGCATGCTGAAGGGGTATGTCAAAATAAGGAACTACCTTGGGATTGAAAAGAATTTCTTTAACAAATTTTTTATTAATTCTTACTGGATAAAGATAAAGAAGTCTTATTCTAAATTCATAAGGCAGATTTGAAAGTTTATGAATAAGTTTTAGTAATCCTTCCTTTTCTCCTCTATCTATTCCATAAGAAGTTATATCCTGCCCCACCAAAATGATTTCTTTTACTCCTTTTCTTAAAAGGTTTTCTGCTTCTTTTAAAAGTTCTTCTTCTGCTCTGCTTCTTAAAGAGCCTCTTATCTTGGGAATAGTACAATAAGAACAATTGTAATTACAACCATCTGAGATTTTCAAATAAGCATAAAATGGGCTTTCTGTAAGGATTCTTTCCAGAGGTTCTTTTTTAACGAAGTTTTTAAAAGGTTCTATTCCTAAGAATTTATCTACCTCTGGTAAAAGTTTTTTTAGGGTTTCTTCACCATATCTTGAGGTTAGGCATCCTGAAACAATTAATTTTTGACCATCTCTTTTTTGTTCCCCCAGTTCCAAAATGTGTTCTATAGCTTCCTCAACAGCTGGTCTTATAAAAGCACAGGTGTTCACCCAGAGGATATCCGCTTCTTCTGGAAGAAGGACTATTTGATAGTTTTTCTGAGAAAGCACATAAAGAAGTTTTTCAAAATCTGCTTTATTTTTAGGACAACCAAGACTTACAGGATAGACTTTAATCATTAAGAATGAACTTGCCTCAGCTTTGTCTCTTTAATTTCGTTCTGATCTGTAAGATATACTAAAGTAGTTTTAAACTTTTCAAGTTCTTCTTCTGAAATCCATGCATAAGAAGCAATGATTATTTTATCTCCTATTTCACCCAATCTTGCTGCGGCACCATTGAGTATAACTTCTCCTTCTCCACCCTCTATTATATAAGTTTCAAATCTTTTTCCATTATTTAAGTTATAAACCCATACAGCCTCAAAAGGTTTTAAATTTGCTTCTTTCATTATTTTTTTATCAAGTGTTAAACTACCTTCATAAAAGAGGTTTTTATCTGTAATTGTTGCCAAATGAACTTTACTTTTTAATACTTTTATAAACATACTTCTTTCCCTCAGTTTATAAGCATATTATCTATTAATCTTGCTTTTCCTACAAATACTGCTAATGCGCAGAGAACAGATTTATTAATCTCTTTAACTGGTTCAAGACTTACAGGATCAACAAATTCAATGTATTGAACCTTAGTAAAAGGAAAGCTATGTATAAATTCTTCCATTTCTTTTTTTATCTTCTGAGGATCCTTTTCTCCTTCATTTATAAGTTTTTTAGCTAAAAGTAAAGCTTTATAAAGAGAGGTTGCAGCTTTTCTTTCATCTGAAGATAAATATATATTTCTTGAACTCATAGCAAGCCCGTCTTCTTCTCTTACTGTAGGATAAGCTACAATTTCTATATTCATATTTAAATCCTTTACCATCTGCCTTATTACCTGAAGTTGTTGATAATCTTTCTCCCCAAAAACTGCTATATCAGGATTAACAATATTGAAAAGTTTTAAAACAACCGTAGTTACTCCTTTAAAGTGTCCTGGTCTAAAAGCTCCACAAAGTCCAGTAGTCAACTTGGTAACTTCAACATAAGTCTGAAAATCAGGAGGATACATCTCTTCAGGCTCAGGGATAAAAACTGCATCAACTCCTTCATTTTTAAGTAGTTCTAAATCCCTTTCTGTGTCTCTTGGATATTCTCTATAGTCTTCTTGAGGTCCAAATTGTAAAGGATTAACAAATATACTTACCACAGTTTTATCCCCAAGTTCCTTTGCTTTCCTTACCAAGGATAAGTGTGCCTTGTGTAAAAATCCCATAGTTGGAACAAAAGCGATTTTTAACCCCCCCTTTCTCCAGTTCTTACTAATTTCCTTCATTTTATAAATTTTTTTTATAACTTCCATTTTTATATCTCCAAATGTTTGTAAGGTTTTAAAAGATTTTCTAAATTTTTTAAAATAAGGTTTTTAAAATATTTTTCTTTTTCCATATCTGGCAAACTACCTGCTTCATCACTCTCTATTTTCTCCTTCAACGCACCCCTAACCCATCTTTTTATAACTAATTTTTTCAGACCTTGATAATACTCTGAAAGTTGAAAATTTAAATAGGTATAATTATCTAATTTTAAATATAACTCACCCTCAAAAATTTCCAAAGGCTTTACCTTTGTGGGATAAACAAACTTTTTCAGTATATCATAAAGCTTCTTCTGAGAATTTAAAATGTAAACTTTTTGATCCACTCTAACATATTTTAAAAGCTCAATAAGATCTTTATTATTAAGAGCTATACAACCTTTAGTCCAGTGATAATTCTTATGAATTTTCCCATTTTTTTCCTCTAATTTAAATGCACCTCCTCCATGAATACCTATTTTATTTCCCAGCAAACTGTTTTTTATAATTTTAAAATTTTCCAGTACTTTTTTAAGTCTTATAAATTCTTCTTTTTTTATAAGCCCTTTATAATAAGCAAGAGCAAGGTCATTAAGATTGGGATAGTTAAGTTCAAGAAAATATTTATACTTCTCTGAAGTTCTTATATCAACTATCTGGTATAATCCCTCTGGAGTTAAAAAGTCTCCTTTCTTCTCCTTAGGA
>JAGGXL010000004.1 GCA_021163085.1 Thermodesulfobacterium sp.
ATATCTAATAGCTGGAATTATAAATGGGAGACAGGTATGGAAAGCAAATTTAAAAGAAAAATTAAATATAATAGAAAAACTTTCACAAGTTAGTAAGAAATTAATAATTTCCAATTCCTGTCCACTTTATCATCTACCTATTTCACTTGAAGGAGAAGAGCATTTACCTTCTTCACTTTTGGAAAAACTTTCTTTTGCTGAAGAAAAACTTAGAGAACTAAAGATTCTTAAAGATGTTTTTGAGGGTAAAGACGAAGCTCTAAAAGTTGTAAAGGAAAATGAGAAACTTTTTAAAAAGGAATTTGGAAAAAATGATGAAATACGAAGAAAAATTTTGAATCTTTCTGAAAGAGATTTTAAAAGGGATATTCCTTATCAAGAAAGATTTAAAATACAACAAAAACGTCTCAATCTTCCCTTATTTCCAACTACAACCATAGGATCCTTTCCACAGACTGAAGATGTAAGAAAAATGAGAACAAAATTTAATAAAAGAGAGATATCTGAAAAAGAATACAAATCTTTTATAAAGAAAAAAATAGAAGAGGTTATAAAACTTCAAGAAGAGATTGGACTTGATGTATTAGTTCATGGAGAGTTTGAAAGAACAGATATGGTTGAGTTTTTTGCACAAAAACTTGAAGGTATTGCTACAACAAAACAAGGATGGGTTCTTTCTTATGGAACAAGAGTTTATAGACCCCCAATAATTTATGGGGATGTATATAGAACTTCTCCTATGACTTTGGAGGAAATAACATATGCACAAAGTCTTACATCAAAACCTGTAAAAGGAATGCTTACAGGTCCTGTAACTATTTTAAACTGGAGTTATTATAGAGAGGATATATCCAAAAATGAGATAGCTTATCAAATAGCAATAGCCTTATTAGAAGAAATAAAAGATTTAGAAAAGGCAAGTATAAAAATCATACAGATAGATGAACCTGCTTTCAGGGAAGGAGCACCGATAAAAAAGAGAGATTGGAAAAACCATTTTGAATGGGCAGTAAGAGCTTTTAAACTTTGTTCCAAGGCTAATCCTGAAACTCAAATTCATACTCATATGTGTTATTCTGAATTTAATGAAATAATAGAGTATATTTATCAGATGGATTTTGATGTGATTTCTATAGAAGCATCAAGAAGTAAAGGAGAAATACTTGAGGCTTTTGAAAATTATAAAGGTTGGGATCGGCAGATAGGGATTGGAGTTTATGACATTCATTCTCCAGCAACTCCCACAAAGGAGGAAATAAGAACAGTAATAGAAAGAGCTTTAAAAGTCTTCCCCAAGGAACTTTTATGGATAAATCCGGACTGCGGTCTTAAGACCAGAAGATGGGAAGAAGTAGTGCCAGCACTTAAAAACATGGTGGAGGTTGCAAAAGAACTAAGAAAAAAATAGCTAAAAGACTATAGGGTTGACATTTTAAAAAAATTTTTTAAAATTTTTAAATAAAAGGTTTTTTGTCTTTTTAGATCGGGACGTAGCGCAGCTTGGAAGCGCACCCGCTTGGGGTGTGGGGGGTCGGCGGTTCAAATCCGCCCGTCCCGATTTTTTTATTGGTTATTTTCCATTAATTTCAATAATACCAGGCACCTTGCCTGGGGGGAGGTGAGTTATGAGAATACTTGAACCCCTTTGTCAGGTAGAAAAATTGGACATTACTCCTGCCCAGCAGGGTGCATTTAGACGAAGTATCTGGGGATATCACCTAATTGTAGAGTTCTGGAATTCCCCTTTTGAGCTTTTGGCTAAAGCTAAAATAGTAGAAAAAGCATTAAAAACTTCTTTAAATTCTTATAATAATAAAAATGGTAATGTAAGAACCATAAGTTACCAATTTCAACCCTTTGGTGTTTCAGCACAGGTAAGCTCAGGAAGAGCCAATGTTTATATTCACACCTGGCCTGAAAATGGATACTCAGCTATTGACATTATAGCAGAAACCAAAGAGGAAGCTTATAAAATATTAAAAAATCTGCAAAAACACCTTAAACCTCAAAATGTATATGTAGCTGAAATATCAAGAGGAATATCTGAAGATTGGGGTGAAACTTGACTGGACAATTTTGGTGGAAAGAAAAGATTTACCAAGATTTTGGACACGCTTACAAGGTTGAATTAGTCTTTGAAAAGAAGAATTTACAAAAAATACAGATTTTTAAAAATTCTGTATGGGGATATTTTTTTGTTTTAGATGGTATTGTGCAGTTTACTGAAAAGGACGAATTTATTTATCATGAGACCATAACTTATCTTCCTGCCAGTCTGCTTGAAAATCCTCCAGAAAATGTAATTATCGTAGGTGGTGGTGACGGTGGAGTTTTAAGGGAACTGCAAAAAATTCCTTCTATAAAAAAAGTTATCCAGTTTGAAGTAGATACACTTGTTTTTGAGGTTTGTCAGAAGTATTTTTTCAAATTCTCGGGTGATTATAAAGATCCTCGAGTTTCTTTTATAAATAAAGATGGACTTGAAGGGCTTAAAGAATGCCCTGAAGAAAAATTTGATCTTCTAATTATAGATTGCACCGATCCTGTAGGACCAGCTAAGACTTTATACACAAAAAAATTTTATAAAGAGGCTTATAGAGTTTTAAATCTAAACGGTGTTTTTATTCAGCAGGGAAGTCTCCCTGTTTACTTCCCTAATATTATAAAATCTGCATATCCTCTTATATCCTCTGTTTTTCCGATAGTTAAAATAGTAAGAGCTTTCGTTCCATCTTACGGAGAAGAAATAGCTTTCTTTTTAGCAACCAAAGAAGAAAAAGATTGGTTTAATCCTAAACAAATCTTTAAAGGAAAATACTATCATCCTGGACTTAATCCATACTACTTTTCCATCCCTAACACTTGGATTGAAATTCTTTCAAAATAAGGAAAATAGACTTTGCAAATCACCGGAGGCTTTTTAAAAGGTAGAAAGCTTTATTCTCCACCTAAGGACTTAAATCTTATCCGTCCTCTGAGAACAAGAATAAGAAAAGCCCTATTCGATATGCTGGGACAAGATTTATCTAATTCAAAGGTCTTGGATCTCTTTGCAGGAACAGGAGCACTTGGGATAGAAGCTTTATCAAGAGGGGCAGTATTCGCAATCTTTGTAGATAACAATCCTGTAAGTATATCCATTATTAAAAAAAATCTTAAAAAATTTGATCTCCTCAATAAAGCCAAAGTTTTTAAGTTAAATCTACCTCAGGGATTAAAAATTCTTTTAAAAAATTTTCAAAACTTTTTTGATCTCGTATTCATCACTCCTCCCTATGAAAAAGGATTGGCTTTAAAAACATTTCAGAGTCTTTCCAAGGATTTGTTACAAGAAAATGCCACAATTATTGTGGAGGAAAGGACAGGGGTAGAACTTCCCAAAAAAATGGACGATTTTGAAATTATAAAAAAGAGAAGCTATGGAGAAACTACTTTACACATTTATAAGGTGTCTTAGGTCCAGGGATTAAAGTTCCTCTAAAATTTAAAATAGCCCTTATACTATAACATACTTTTTCCCCAGGCTTTAACTTATCAAAGTATTCCTCTTTTCCTCTTATCTTTATAAATTTGTTATTTTCTTCGGCTCTCTTTTCTATTTCATAAAAAATATCTCCCTCTAAAAAAAGTCCATAAATATCCTTTTCCGGTTTTTTCCATATAATTACCACAGCATCTTCTCCCAAAGGTCTGAGTTGAAATGCCTGAGGAAGTCCTGGAGGATTGTGCCAAAAAATAGTAATAGGCTCTGTAAAGGGTGTTTCTACCAGAAAGTCTTTAACAACTTTTACTCTGTAAGTGTATTGGTGACGATGTTTGAGATTGTAATCATTGTAAACAAACAAATTTCCTGCTGAGTGTAGCTTGGGAGAAATTTTTATAACTTTTTTCTTTTTTTTAGCCTTAGGAATATCCAAAGGAACTTCAGTTTTTTCAATAATTAATTTTTTAATCTTGTTTAAAGAATATCCTCCCTTAGTTTTTACTGGAAGATAAACTAAAATTTCAGCTCCCTGAGTATTTAATTTAACTTCAAAAGAAAGTCCCTTGGGAATACTTTTCTCTATAGGAAATGGTTCTGTCTTTTTACCGCAGGATAAAATCAAAAATCCCAGTCCAAAAAGAAATAAAAATTTTATAATTTTTTCCATAAGTTCTCCTATAAAATCTTTATTCTGGCTATTCTTGAGGAATGGCACTGAATATTTACAGCAACTGGCAAACTTGCTATGTGACAGGGACAGGTTTCAATATGAACTCCCAAGCACGTTGTCTTTCCACCAAATCCAAGAGGACCTATTCCTAAAATATTTATTTCTTTTAAAAGCTCTTCTTCAAGTCTTGCTATTTCAGGATTTGGATGCTTTTTGCCCAGTGGTCTAAAAAGTGCCTTTTTGGAAATTAAAGCTGATTTTTCAAAATTACCTCCTATCCCAATCCCCAGAATAATAGGAGGACATGGATTAGGGCCAGCTTTTTTAACCGTTTCTATTACAAATTCTTTAATCCCTTCTATTCCCTTTGAAGGAGAAAGCATACAAAGGGCGCTCATATTTTCACTTCCGCATCCCTTAGGCATGAGATAGATTTCAAAAATATCTTCAGCAACTATTTCATAATGAATAATAGCTGGGGTATTGGTATTTGTATTCTTTCTGGTGAGAGGATCACAAACTGATGCTCTTAAAAAACCTTCTTTATAAGCAAGATACAATCCTTCATTAATAGCCTTTTCTAAATTCTTAACTCTTATACCTTCCCCTATCTTGACCCATACCACAGGAATCCCTGTATCCTGACAGAGAGGCAGATTTTCTTTTTCGGCTATTTCAGCATTTTTAAGAAGAATTTCTAAAACTGCTTTAGCCAAAAGATTTTCTTCTTTCTCTAAAGCCTTTTTAAAGGCTTCTTTTACTTCCTGAGAAAAATTTTTGCAGGCTTTAATATAACCTTCTTTAATTAAAGATACTGTTTCTTCGTAAGAAATCTCTTTTTTCATAATCTTTGACCCTCAATTTTATCAAAAATAGAAAAATTTTCTTTAATCCTTTCTCTTAAAACTGAGCTTTTTTCTATTTCACTTTTTATATCCTCTAAAGCCTGGGCTAAATTATCAAAACCTCCGCAATAAATTAAAAGGTTATGTCCACTTGCCAAACTTAAAATTATTCTCTCCTGAAGCTCCCAATTTTTTAATGCACCCATATTAAGATCATCTGTGAGTATTGCTCCTTTATAATTTAAATCCTTTCTCAAGATATTTATAATTTTAGAAGAAAAAGTTGCTGGTTGGGAATCAATTTCCTTTATACAAAGGTGAGTGGTCATAATAAAATCTATTTTTTCTTCTTCAAAAAGGTATTTATAAGGATAAAGACTTTCTTCATCCAAAGTTTCTTTAAGGGGAAGTTCTTTATGGGGATCAGTTTTAACATCTTTCAGTCCTGGAAAGTGTTTAAGGCAGGTAAAAACTCCTTCTTTTTTGTGCTCTGTTATAAAAATATAGGCAAGTTCTTTTACCAGCTTTGGATTTTTTCCAAAGGTTCTTCCTTTTAAAAATTCTTCTGAAGTTTCATCAGCAAGGTCAACACAGGGAGCAAGATTAAGATTGAGACCTTTTCTTTTTACAGAATTAGCTATACTTTTTGCCCATGCACTGACTATTTTTTCTCCTTCTTTCAAATACTTTTTTGCAATTTCCAAAGGAGAAGCATATTTTTCTTCAATTCTACAAACCCTTCCGCCCTCCTGGTCAACTGCTAAAAATCTTGAATTAATTTTTCTTTTAAGAAAAGAAATGTAATAATCAAAATCTTCTTCAAAATGCTCCTTAAAAAAGATGAAATTCGAAAAATTCAGTTCTTTATAAAGATTCACTTTTTCTTCTAAATTTTCAGGTTTAATCAAAAAAAGTTTGCCGATATCTTTAAACATTATCTTTAAAATATCCCGAAAATATCTGTAAAGTTTTTTCTATATCCTCAAGGTTTGTATATCTTCCTATAGAAAATCTTATCATCCCCTCGGATATTTCTTGAGGTAGCTTTAAGGCAAGGAGGGTTTGAGAACCCTTTCTGTCATGACACGCTGAACCAGTTGAGGCACATATTTGTGGAAGATCAGAAAGTATTTTCGCTCCACTTTTTCCAATAAAAGAAACTGTCAAAGTATTAGGCAAAGTTTTTTCTGGAATACCAAACCGATATAGTTTAGGATAGGTTTCTTTAAGCCCCTTAAAAAGTTTCTCTCTTAAAAAGATTAATCTTTCTTTTTCTAAAGTTACATCTCTTTTAGCTATTTCCGAAGCTTTGGCAAGAGCTGCTATTAAACCAGTAGATTCAGTTCCTGCTCTTATCCCTTTTTCCTGACCCCCTCCTAAAAATATAGGTTCTAATTCTACACCTTTTCTGATATAAAGAGCTCCTATTCCTTTTGGAGCATACATTTTGTGCCCTGCCATGCTTAAAAGATCACATCCAATCTCTTTAACATCTATCTCTATTTTACCCACTGCCTGACAGGCATCGGTATGAAAATAAATTTCTCTTTCTCTGCAAATCTCAGCTATTTCTTTAACAGGTTGAATAGTCCCTATTTCGTTATTTGCCATCATTATAGAAACCAGGATTGTATTTGGTTTTAAATGCTTTTTTACCTCTTCTGGCTCTACATAACCTTCAGGGTTTACAGGAACAAAGTCCACCTCAAATCCCATCTCTAAGAGCTTAACCGCTGGTTTTAAAACTGATGGATGCTCAAAGACACTAACAAGTAAGTGTCCTTTCTCCTTAGAAATTGCTACTCCAAATAAAGCAAGATGATTTGCCTCTGTTCCACCTGAAGTAAAAATTATCTCTTCAGCTTCGGCATTGATTAACTTTGCTAACTTTTTGCGAAACTCTTCTAATCTTTCTCTAATAAATCTTCCAAACTTATGAGCAGAATTTGGATTGGCAAAATATTCAGCTGAATAAAGTTTAAATTCCTCTATAACTTCTGGTAAAGAGGGAGTGGTTGCATTGTAGTCTAAGTAGATAATGTCTTTCATCCTGAAAAATTATAAATCATTTTTCTGCTCTCACCACTATAAAAGCCCCAAAATTTTTAAATATCCTATTTAACTTTCTGTCTAATTTAAATGCTAACTGAGTAAACGGGAAAAAGGAAGGGAAGAAAATAATGCCTCTTGTTTCTATATTTTTAAACCCTGCCTTTTGACAAAAATTTTCCAGCTCCTTTGGAGTATAAAATCTTGCATACCTATAGGCTGTCTCTACAAAAAGACTTTTAATCCTCTTAAACAAAAACCACAAACTTCTTCCATTCATTGTGCCAATTAATACTTCTCCTTCGGGCTTTAAAACTCTGTAGATTTCTTTCATAACTTTTATGGGTTCTTTTATAAACTCAAACATAGTAATACTTACAACCAGATTAAAAACTTGATCTTTAAATGGTAAAAAATAGGCATCACCATTTATAAAAAGAAGTTCTGGTATCTTTTTTCTGGCAATCTTTAACATTTCTTTACTTGAATCAAGACCAATAACTTCAAAACCCTTTTTGTAAAGTTCTAAAGTATAATTTCCTGTTCCACAACCAAGATCTAAAGAAAGTCCCTTTTTAATTTTTAATAAAGATAGGACAAGTTCTTTTTCTGTTTTGTCTACATAACTTCCTGTCTTAGTTGTATACCAGCTATCATAAACCTTTGCAATTTTATCAAAATATTTCATTCTGTAGTTTTTGTAGTTAACAATTCTTCCACTTCCTCTTCTAGCATGGGCTTTGCTAAATAAAATCCTTGCACATAATCACAACCCATAATATCCAAGTATTGAAGCTGTTCCTTTGTCTCTACCCCTTCTGCCAAAACTTTCATATCAAAAGAGTGCCCAATATCAATCATATTTTTTACAAGAGCTATCTCTTTTCTGCTCTTTAACATTTCTTTAATGAAAATTCTATCAATTTTAAGAATATCAAAAGGGATATCCTTTAGATAACTCAAAGAAGAATATCCTATTCCAAAGTCATCAAGAGCAACCTTTATTCCTTTACTTTTTAAAAATTTTACCATTTCTTTTATTTCTTCTACATTTTGAACAATAACTCTTTCAGTAATTTCTATTACCAAGTTTGAAAAAAACTGCTTAGATCTAAACCTATTTATTAGTTTTTTAACATGATCCAAATTGGAAGATTTGCCAGAAATATTAAAATTGATAGGAACTTCCCATTTTAAAATCTTTTCTTTAAGAGTTTTTATACCCCATTTTTCAAAATCTTTCAGATAGGAACTATTTTCCAAATATTCTAAAAATTCTGAGGGTAAATAAATTGTTCCGTCTTTTTCTTTTATTCTTATTAAAGCCTCGAGTCCAGCTATTTTTAATGTATTTACATCAAAATAGGGTTGATAATAAAAAACAAAAAGACCTTCTTCAAAAGCTCTTTTTATAAGGGATTCACTTTTGAAATAAAAATCCAGTTTTTCACTTATTAAGTAAGAATAAAACTCCACAGCCCCTTTTCCTTTTCTTTTTGCTTCGTTAAGAGCTAAATTGGCATTTTTCCAGAGTTTTTCAAAATTTTTTCCATCTTGTGGGAAAATAGCAACTCCTGCATTAAAATCAATTTTTAAAGTTTTGTTTCTCAATTTAATTGGTTCTGAAATCAAATTTTTTAAAGTTTTTAAAATTTCAAAAATTTGCCTTTTATCTTTCAAATGGTAAAAGAAAACAACAAAAGTATCAGAAAAAGCTCTGCTAACTAAACCTTTATTTTTAAAAAACTCAAGTCTTCTTGCTATTTCTTCTAAACAAAAATTCCCTCCCTCGTGTCCAAACATGGTATTTATGTAAGTAAAATCGCAAAGATCAACTATAATCAAAGCTCCTTCTTCAGAAACGAAAGGAAGAACATTCTCTATTTCTTTACGAAATCCTTCGTAATTCAAAAGTTTTGTTAGAAAATCTACATATCTTGCTTTATCAAGCATATCTTCAAACTCTAAAATTTTTGACACATCTTCAGCTATCAAAATATATCTTAAAGTTTCTTCATCCGGTCTGATAACGCGAATCTTCATATCAAACCATAGAGTTCCCTTAGAGGTTTCAATACTTACTGGAATTCTTAAAGGTTTATCTAATCCTGCTTTAAAAAGATTTGCAAGATTTTCTCCTTTAAATTTAAATCCTAAAATTTCAATAGGTTTTTCTATAAGTTCATCTTGAGAAAAACCTAAGATCCTGCTTCCTTTTTCATTTATAAACAAAATAGTTCCTTCCTGATTTAAGCTGATTACAATCTCTTCAAGATTTTTCAAAGTTTCTGCAAATATCTTTTCTCTTCTACAAAGTTCCAATTTCTTAATTCCGAATTCCAAATCTCTCCTTAATTCTTCTAAAATTTCTCTATTTTCTTCCTCAAAAAAGAAAGGCTCATCAGCATAAAGAGTAAATACATATTTTATCTTGTCTTCTATTTTTATAGGGATTGCAGCAACTGATCTCAAACCAAATTTTGAAGCTGGCTTTCTCCAAGGAATAAATCTTGGATCTGTTTTAGTATCAGCGATAATTTGAATTTTATTTTCTCTAAATGCTCTTCCTGTAGGTCCCATTCCTTCAGGAACATTTTTTTCCATAGAAACTTTTATTTCTTTTAAATAATTTATTGCAGCTCCAAATGAATAAACAGGTTTTATAAGTTTTGTCTCGTAGTCAGGAGCCCCAACCCAAACAAATTTCATTCCATAAACATTTGTTAAAATTTTACCTATCTTATCAAAAAATTTTTTTTCTGAGTCAGCTTCAACTAATTTCTGATTAATTTCTCTCCACATTTTAAGAAGTTTTTCTATCCTTACTTTCTTAGTAATATCAATTATCATCAACAAACCAGATGGTTTTCCTTCATAAAGAATTGTAATTGAAGAAACGAGCGCATAAACCTTTTTATCTCTTTTAGTCCTTAAAACTATATCCTTCCATGCCATTAAAAATTGTTCTCCCTTAGGTCTTCTTTTTGCAATCTCTCTCACTCTCTTTTTGTCCTCTTCAAAATAAACAATATCCTCTATCTTTAATTGAGAAAATTCTTCTTGAGTATATTCAAGAAGTTTACATATAAAATGATTGGCATAAATGCATTTTTCCCTATAAATAAGAATTCCTATAAAAGGATTTCTAAGTAATATTTCTTGTAGCTCCTTTATTTTAAAAATTTCAAAATATTTTGCACTATTCATAACGACCTTTAAAAAAGAAAACTTTGATAATTTTCAAAAGTTGTTTTCTTTTCTATAAAAATTTTTCTAAAACCCTTAAATAAAGTTTTCCCCCTAATGGTTATAAAGGGAGTCACCTTTTTCAAGGAAATTCTTAGTTTCTTAAGTGCCTCTTCTCCTATAACTTCTTTTTTCCTCATTTCTATAATCTTTTTAGCTGAAGTAGGGCCTATTCCAGGAACTCTTATCAGTTCCCAGTAATCTGCTTTAGTAATTTCTACAGGGAAAAACTCTGGATGAGAAAGGGCCCATCTTAGCTTAGGATCGATTTTAATATCAAGGTTTTCTTCCTTATCAAAAAGTTCCTCCAAGCTAAATCCATAAAATCTTAAAAGCCAGTCTGCCTGATAAAGCCTGTATTCTCTTAAATAAGGAGGTTTTTCTGAAGGTAAGTCTTTATCTCTGTTTACAGGAATATAGGCGGAATAATAAACCCTCTTTACCAAGTCCTTTTTATATAAATTTTGAGAAAGCTTTAGGATTGTTTTATCTGTATCAGGAGTTGCCCCAATAATAAGCTGTGTAGAGGTTGAACCTTCTTTCTCAAGTTCTTCTTTCAAAGATTTTATTTTAGCTAAGGTTATAATAAGACTTTTTTGTTCTTTATCTGGAGCCAATCTTTTCAAACTTTCCTGAGTAGGTAACTCAATGTTACAACTAACTCTGTTTGCAAGTAAAATAGCTTTTTTTATAAGTTCCTCCGATATTCCGGGAAGTATCTTTAAATGTATGTAAGCCTTAAATCCATATTCTTTTCTTAAAATTTCAACAGCTTTTATCATTTGCTCCATTGTATCATCAGAGGAAGGATAAATACCAGAGCTTAAAAAAAGACCCTTTATATAGCCTTTTCTATACAAATCCGTGGTGAGTTCAGCTAATTCTTTTGGAGTAAAAAATGTTCTCCTTACATCATTTTTTCTTCTATGGTAGCAATACTTACAATTATTGATACAGAAATTAGTATAAAGAACTTTCAAGAGAGGAAGACATTTACCATTAGAAAGCCAGACATAATGGATACCACCCAATCCTCTGGTAAAATTATAAGTATTTATTTTTATTCTTTTCCCACTTCCAGTGCAGACATTATCAAATTCTGCAGCCTGAGAAAGGATCTTAAGTTTGGTATAAGTGTCTTTTTTGGACATGTCTAAATTTTAATTTAAAAAAAGTAACTATCTTTGTCAATAAAAATTTTAAAATCAGGGCTTGCTTTTTTTATTTTTCTTTTTATGGTTTATTTTTTAATTTAAAAAATAGTGTCAGGGGAGTTTTTAAAAATATATGCTATTTTATGTAGCTAAAGGCTGTCCTAATTGTCACGGTAAGATATCTGATGAAAGATTAGCTAAAGGCTTACCATGTGAAAATTGTTTACCAGAAAAAGATACATTTTCTCTTTCTGGAATTTCAGATATTTGTGAAATTCTATCTTCAAAAAATTCCCTAAAAGATTTAAAAACCTTTTGTGAGGTAGAAAAAAAGGTTGAAATTTTTAATAAAGTTTTCAAAAATATTTTAAATATACATCCCTCATCTTTGCAAATAAGCTGGGCAAAAAGATTTTTTTTAGGTGAGTCCTTTGCCATCGTTGCTCCCACTGGAACAGGAAAAACAACTTTTGGTCTAATAAGTTGCCTTCTTATTTCTAAAAAAGCTTTAGTTATTGTTCCAACAAAAGTTTTGGTAAAGCAGGTAGAAGAAAAACTGAATAATTATTTAGCAAAGAGTAAAAAAGTTTTTAAAAATAAATTAATTTTAGCTTATACGGGTTCTAATAAAGAAAAAGAACTGTTAGAAAAAGGCAAATTTGATATTTTTATCTGTACATCTGCCTTTCTGCACAGAAACTTTGGACTGCTAAAAAATATTGATTTTTCTCTTATATTTGTTGATGATGTTGATTCCTTTCTGAAAAACAGCAAAAATGTAGATAACTTATTTTTGCTTCTTGGTTTCTCAAAAAAAGAAATAGAGCTTGCTTTAAAAAGAAATAAAGAAGAAAAAGATTATGAAAATCTTCTGCGAATAAAAGAAAAATACAAAAAAAGAATAAAACAACTTATTATTTCTTCGGCAACCTTAAAACCAAAAACAAACCGGGTGCTCTTATTTCAAAATTTACTCGGTTTTGAAATAACACGGTTTGTTTCAACTCTCAGAAAAGTTATAGATACTTATATTCCTGTCAATCTAAATGATAAAAAAACTGATGAAGTATTTTATAAACTTCTTAAAAAAGCGGAAACACTTGTAAGGAATTTAAAAGAAGGGGGGCTTCTTTTTATTGAAGAAAGTTTTGGGAAACCCTATGTAGAAATTGCTACAGATTATTTGAGAAATAAAGGTTTAAAAGTTATTTCCTATTTAGAGGCAAATGAAGAAAAGCTTCTTCATGCTTTAAAAAATAAGGAAGTAGATGTAGCTATAGGACTCTGTCATATTGGAAATCCCTTGGTAAGAGGAATAGATATTCCTGAAGTTTTGAGATATGCCATATTTTTGGGTGTTCCAAAACACATTTTTCCACTTTCAAAAGGTAAAGAGGGATTTTCTCTTTCCCTTTCCCCTCAGTTTTTATATAGTATCCTCATTTCTCTTACACCTATTCTGGAAGAGGAAGAAAGATTTACTGCAATTTCTCATATTAATTATCTTCGCAAGTATTTAACATTAAAAGAAGATAAAATAGTTCAATATGAAATCCTCTATAAAAAAATTCTTTCTATAAAAGAATTTTTGGAATCTAAGCTTAATGACCCAATTTTTTTGGAAAAGCTTAAAAAAAGTGAAGAGGTTTTTTTAGAAGTTGATGAAGCGGGTAATTATTATGTTATAGTAGGAAATGCTTCTTCTTATCTGCAAGCCTCTGGAAGAGTTTCAAGACTAACAACTCGTGGACTCCTCCCCGGACTTTCTATCATTCTGGTTGACAATTTTAAAGCTCTAAACAGCCTGAAAAAGAGATTGCGCTTTTATTTAGGAGATGAAGCTGAATTTAAAGAAATAAATTTAAAAGAGGCTTTAAAGCTTGATAGAGAAGTAAGAAAGGAACGTCGAAAGTTAAGTAAAGAAAAAATAGATTTTAAAAATTATCTTTTAATAGTTGAATCCCCTCACAAAGCCAAAACCATTGCCAACTTTTTTGGCAAACCTTCTATTAGAAGGATTAAAAATGTTTGGGTTTATGAAATACCCATGGAAAATACTCTTTTATCTGTATGCGCTTCCTTGGGGCATGTATTTGATCTTTCAAGAAAAAAGGGAATATTTGGAGTTCTTCGAGAAAATAGTCATTTTTATCCAGTTTTTAACACCATCAAAATTGACAAAAAAAACAAAGAGCAATTTGTAGATGATGAAGAAATAAAAAATAGGAACGAAATTTTTGACAAAGGAGAAATTATAGAAGTTTTAAGAACCCTTTCTTTTTGTGCAGATCAGACTTTTATAGCTTCAGATCCTGATGCAGAAGGAGAAAAAATTGCTTATGATCTTTATTCCAGTTTAAAACCATTTCAAACTAACATAAAAAGACTCGAATTTCACGAGGTTACAGAAAGAGCCTTAAGAAAAGCTTTAGAAAATCCTCAGGAAATAAACATAGCAAGAGTAAAGGCTCAGTTGGCACGAAGAGTTGCTGATAGATGGGTAGGGTTTTCTCTATCTCAACAACTATGGAAAGTTTTCAAAAAATCCCGTTTATCTGCTGGTAGAGTTCAAACTCCTGTTTTAGGTTGGATTATAGAAAGAGCAGAACTTGCTAAACAGTATAAATATAGGATTTCGTTTAGCTTAAATGGATATAAGTTTAGTATTGAAGTTGAAGAAGAAAATCTTGCCAAAAAAATACTTGAGGAACTTCCAAAAAAATTAGAAATAACAGAAAAAGAGAAATTTGAAGATGAACTTTCGCCTCTACCTCCTTATACTACAGATACTATTTTAGAAGATGCTTTTCATTTTTTTAGATTTTCCTCTTCTTACACAATGCAACTCTTGCAGGAGCTTTTTGAACTCGGACTTATTACTTATCATAGAACAGACTCCACAAGAATTTCAGAAGTAGGACGCTATCAAGTAGCTAAGCCCTATATCACTCAGGTTTTAGGAGAAAAATTTTTCCATCCCAGGGAGTGGTTTAGTGAAGGTGCTCATGAGGGTATAAGACCAACAAAACCCTGGGATCTTGCAGAAATCAAGTTAAGAGTTGCTCATGGTCTCTTAACCTTTAAAAATCCAAAAGATAGTTTTAAACTATACGATATCATCTTTAGAAGATTCATGGCAAGTCAAACAAGAAAAACCAAAGTATTAAAAGGTATCTTTGAGTTTAAACTTCCTTCCTATTCTTGGAAAGAATCCCTAATTTTAGATATAATTCAGTCTGGATATGAATTTTTCTGGACAAAACCCCAAGTTTTTAAAATGCATGATTTCATTTATCCAGAAAATATTCAATACAACAAGGTTCCGAAAGTCTTTCTTTACAATCAGGGAACTCTTATTCAAGAAATGAAGAAAAGAGGGCTTGGACGACCCTCAACTTATGCAGAAATAGTATTAACTTTACTACAAAGATACTATGTTTATGAACTTAAAAATGGCAGTCTGGTCCCTACATCCTTAGGAAAGGAAGTCTATTCATATTTAAAGAACAATTATGGCGAATATGTTTCTGAAGATTTCACAAGAGAGTTAGAAAAATTTATGGATGAAGTAGAGGAAGGTAAAAAGGAATGGGAAGAAATTTGTTTTAAACTTCTTCCTCTTTTACACCTTACAAACGCTATCACCTCAAATTAAACAAAGTTGCTTTTTATCCTTTTTATATTATATTCTTGTATAAATTTTTTACAAATATAGGAGGAAGGAATGAAATTTAAAAATGTTATATTGGGTTTATTTTTAACCATTTTTATTTATTTTTTACTTTCTTTAAGTAAGAAAACTCTTCTTCCAGAAAATAGTCTTCTTTTTAGTATAACAACTTTTATTTATTTAGGTGCAGGGTTAATGTATTTAATTTATTGGATATTTAAATGGGATAAAGCATCTTTTTTTGGATCAAGCATTGGTTGGGCAGGATTTTTTTTAAATATTTTAGCCTTTTTAGTAAGATGGATACAAACTCATCAGGCTGGGTTTGGATATGTTCCTCTTTCTAATTTATATGAATCATTAGTTTTTTTTGGATTGTGTATCTCTGGAATTTATTTGTTTTTAGAGTTTAAATTTCCTACTAAGTTTTTTGGAAGTCTTGTTTTTTTAATAGCAAGCTTTGTTCTTGCTTATGCCTCATTAAAAGCAAGTTCAGAGATAAAACCTCTAATTCCTGCTTTAAAAAGCAACTGGCTTGTTGCTCATGTAATAACTTGTTTTTTAGGCTATGGTGCTTTTGCTGTGGCTTCTGCTTT
This sequence comes from Thermodesulfobacterium sp., assembly GCA_021163085.1. Classification (GTDB taxonomy): domain Bacteria; phylum Desulfobacterota; class Thermodesulfobacteria; order Thermodesulfobacteriales; family Thermodesulfobacteriaceae; genus Thermodesulfobacterium. The sequence goes on from JAGGXL010000004.1 coordinate 15,715, forward strand.
GGGAATCTTTTACTTAATAAGCGATAAAGGAAGTTTTAAAAATTATCTTCCCTCTAAAACAACCTTAGATAATCTTATTTATAAACTTATCCTTTTTGGTTTCTTCTGGCTCACCTTAGGAATTATCACTGGTGCTGTGTGGGCAGATCAAGCATGGGGAAGCTACTGGAGCTGGGATCCTAAGGAAACGTGGTCTTTAATTACTTGGTTAATATACGGAGGAACTATTCACGCCCGTTTAACCCGAGGATGGAGTGGTAAAAAACTTGCGTGGTTAAGTATTATAGGCTTTGCCTCTGTTATGTTTACCTATTTTGGAGTAAACTTCTTTTTAGCAGGATTACACAGCTATGCTACTCCTTAATTAGATAAAGTTGTATTTGAGAAAATCTTTGGCAATTCTTCAAAAGGAATATAAATAGGAAATTCTTGATATTCATGAGCTGTGCCCTGCATTATACTTACCCATAAAGGACAAGCAACTCTTCCTCCAGTTTCTCCTCTTCTTAAAGTTTTATCTTTATCATATCCTACCCAAACTCCACAGGTATAACGAGGTGTATAACCAATAAACCAGGCATCTTTATATTCTTGAGTAGTTCCAGTTTTTCCTGCCGCTGGAACTCCCAAAGCCTTTGCGCAAGTCCCTGTTCCATACTGCACTACTGCCTGCATAAACTCATTCATTATATAAGCAGTATGTGCTGAAATTACGGGTTTATTCTCTGAAGAGTATTGATATAAAACCTTAGATGAATCATAAATTTTGTCATATATCTTTTCGATAAAATGTGGCTTTACAAGAATTCCCATATTGGGAAAAATAGTATATGCTCTTGTTAGTTCTAATAAAGTAACTTCATAGGTTCCCAGAGCTATACTGTAATTAATAGGCTGATTAAACTGAAACTCCAATTTTTTCGTCATTTCTTCAATTTTTTCAAGACCAGTTAAAAGAGCAATTCTTACAGATACAGTATTTCTTGAGTAAGCCAAAGCATCTTTTAGATTTACTGGACCCATATATTTATTATCATAATTTCTTGGGCTCCAATCTTTACCATTATCGGCTCCAGGTATAGTTATAGGCTCATCTGGAATTATAGAATCTGGAAGAAGAATTCCACCATCTATAGCAGTAGCCCATATAAATGGTTTAAAAGCTGACCCAGGTTGCCTTTTAGCAAAAATAGCTCTATTATATGGTGATTCTTTATAATTTTTTCCTCCGATTAAAATCCTTACCCCTCCATCTTCATTATTCAAACATACTGCAGCAAATTCAGGAACCTTTTTATGAGAAGAAAATAGTTTGTCTAAAGTTCTAATAGAGTTTTCATAAGCTCTTTTTATCCATTCCAAATCCAAAGTGGTTTGAATTTTAAGTCCACCCTGTTCAACTACCTTAGGGGGAAGTACTTGAGATAATTCTTCTTTAACAGCATCTATAAAATAAGCTGCATAAAGAGGAATATTTACATTTTTAGGATTCAATACAAGAGGTTGAGTGGAGATATACTTAGCAGTATTCCAGGAAATATATCCAACCTCAGCCATTCTTCTTAATACATAGTTTCTACGAGCTATAGCAAGTTTGGGATTTCTTAAAGGACTGTATCTTGACGGTGCAGGAGGAAGACCAGCAATAGTTGCAGCCTCATTTAAATCAAGTTCCCAAACATGCTTGTTAAAATAGGTTAAAGCTGCTGCCTCTACTCCATAAGCTCCTTCTCCTAAATAGATATGATTTAAGTAGATAGTCAGTATTTCATTTTTTGTAAGATGTTTTTCTATTTGCCAAGCAAGAATAATTTCTTTTATTTTTCTTTGAATAGTTCTTTCTGAAGTAAGTAAAAGAGCTCTTACTACCTGTTGAGTGATAGTGCTTCCACCCTGAACAATCTTTCCGTGAATAATGTTCTTATAAAGAGCTCTCAGTACACTTATAAAATCTATACCTTTGTGTTTATAAAAATTAGCATCTTCAGCCGCAATAAATGCTTTTACCACATGAGGAGGAATTTTCTCTAAAGGAACAAAGATTCTTCTTTTTTTGCCAATATACCCTATAACCTCTCCATTAACATCTAATACAACATTAGTCTGTTGTGGTCTATAGTTTTTCAGTTGAGACATGCTTGGAAGAGTGATTTTAAGATAAAGGAAAAAGACTAAAAATAGAATTCCAAAAAATAAGGTAAAAACTAAAAAGAGAACCGCTACTAATTTTAGAAGAGATTTCATGATTGATGATTAATGATAATCAATTTTGTGAAAATTACAAGAAGTTTCAAAAATTAAAAAAATCCCGGGCACCGACCTACTCTCCCAGGGAGGTAACTCCCCAGTACCATCGGCCCTGGAGGGCTTAACGACCGTGTTCGGAATGGGAACGGGTGTTTCCCCTCCGGTATAGGCACCCGGGAAATCTAAATATTTTTAACAAGTGAATAGGGGGCGTCCTTTGGAACTTTTAAGCTGGTACTGCAGCCAAGCCGCACGGGTGATTAGTACCGGTCGGCTCCACCCATTGCTGGGCTTCCACCTCCGGCCTATCAACCGGGTGTTCTCCCCGGACCCTTTAGGGGGTGGGTTGCCCCACCCTCGGGAGGCCTAATCTTGGGGTGGGCTTCCCGCTTAGATGCTTTCAGCGGTTATCCCTTCCGCACATGGCTACCCGGCTGTGCTCCTGGTGGAACAACCGGGCCACCAGAGGTGCGTCCACCCCGGTCCTCTCGTACTAGGGGCAGCTCCCCTCAAGCCTCCTACGCCCGCGGTGGATAGGGACCGAACTGTCTCACGACGTTCTGAACCCAGCTC
>JAGGXL010000051.1 GCA_021163085.1 Thermodesulfobacterium sp.
CTCCATTATAGTGTAAAATTTAGTTTTGAAAAGACCAAGAAACAAAAGGAAAAATAAAAAAATTTTTCAAAAAAAATAAGAAAAATCTCTATAAATAAATTTTAATATCAATTTTCAGATATAATTTCTTATAATAAACAAAAACTAATTTTGACTTTGAAATTTTAATTCTTAATATCATAAGTGTTAAACTTTTAGCTAAAATAAAAATTATAAAAATTAAAAAAGGAGGTTTCCTATGTCTGAGTTGTATTTTAAGAGACCTATGCCTCATGGCGGAAAATTGGTAGAGAGGGTTATTAAAGACAGGAAGGTTGCTAAGAAGTTTTTGAAAGCCTGTACAAAGTATTGTAAATTTTATGACATCAAGCCTACTCTTCACTACAAAAGAGGAGTTCCTGTAAGAAATGTTTACCGTGAGATTATGTCTGTATGTTATGGATTTTTTAGCCCTGTAGAAGGTTCTATGACTTCTGCAGAATTAGAATCTGTTCTTTCCAAAAGAAGGCTGTTAAATGGATGGGTATTTCCTTATCCTATTTTATTTGATATTTCTAAAGAGGATTTTCAACAGCTTGGAGTTTCTGAAGGAGATAGACTTATTCTTAGGCTTAAAGGAAAACCTTTCGCTATGTTAGATATTGAAGAGATTTATGAAATTGATCCAGAGGAATTAGCTAATAGAACTTTCGGGTCCCCAGAAACTAATCCTGAGGTGGTAAGAGAAAAATTTGATGATAAGCATCCTGGTTGGGTTATTTACAGGAGTTATCAGCCTATTATTTTAGCTGGTAAGTATACCATTATTAATGAACCTATATTTAAGCCACCATTTGATAGATTTTGGACCCCACCGAGGAAGTGTAGAGAAATTTTTGAGGAAAAAGGTTGGAGAACAGTTATTGCCCACCAGACCAGAAATGTTCCCCATGTTGGACACGAGATGCTTATGAAAACTGCAGCTTTTACTGGAGATGTAGAACCTTGCCACGGAATTTTAGTAAATGCTATTATTGGTGTTAAAAGAAGAGGAGATTATCCTGATGAAGCGATTTTAGAAGCTCATGAAATGATTAATAAAGCTGGATATATTAAACCCACCCGTCATTTAGTTAGCTTTACTCTCTGGGATATGAGATATGGTAATCCTTTAGAAAGTATTCTTCACGGAATTATTAGACAGAATATGGGTTGTACCCATCATATGTTTGGTCGTGACCATGCTGCAGTAGGTGAATACTATGACAAATTTGCCACACAAATTCTCTGGTTAAAAGGTATTCCAAGTTATGGTTTTGACAAACCTATTAATGAAGTAGAGGGAGGATTGCAGATTAGACCACAAAATATGAGAGAATTTTGGTATTGTCCACATTGTAAAGAAATGGCTTATAGTGAAAGTTGTGGCCACGATAAAGAAAAGCAGAAGCTTAGTGGTAGCTTAATTAGAGGATTGGTAGCTGAAGGAGTTCAACCTCCGGCAATTATTATGAGACCTGAAATATTTAAAGTGATTGTGAAATGGTGGAGGAAGTTCAATTATCCATTTGTTAATGAAAAGTATGTTCTTTATAAAGAAGAACAATTAGAAGTGGATCTTCCTGATTTAGACTAAAAATTTTTAAAAAATATAGGAGGTGATAACATGGAATACATACTTGAGGTATTTTTAGATGAAAATAGGTTAAATAAAATAAAAGGAACTTCGGTTGAATCTCAGATTGAAGCTGTATTTGGTGGAGAATTAAAGGTTTTAAGAGTAAAAATTGGAGAAGAATTAAAAAATCAAATTTTAAAAGTTTTTGAAACTGCTCGTATTGATTCACGTGCCTGTATTACAGATACTCCTGTAGCTTTTAAAAGAGCTTTATTTGAAGAAATTGCTAATCAGAAAAGCTTGGGAGAGGAAGTAGTAAAGGGGGTCATTGATAAGATTGATCAGGTTAAAGAAGCAGCTGCTAAGGAAGCAGAATTTTTACCTGCACCTGATATTGATATATCTGATATAGAATAATTTTAAAAAAAACAAAAAAATAAAAAAAATGATTGCTAAAGGAGATTATTTGAAAATAAAAGCAAAAAAAGAAACTTGACTTAAATAAATGGAAAAATATAATGTAAATTTGCATAAGAATGCGAAATTTTAAACAAAAAACCATAAAAGGAGGTTGGCTATGCCAAGTTATGTAAACCCTGAAAAGTGTGATGGTTGTAAAGGTGGAGACAAGACAGTATGCATGTACATTTGTCCTAATGATCTTATGATTCTTGATCCTGAAGCTATGAAGGCTTACAATCAGGAGCCTGACCAGTGTTGGGAGTGTTACAGTTGTGTTAAGAGTTGTCCACAGGGAGCAATTTCTGTAAGACACTATGCAGATTTTGCTCCTCTTAATGGAACCTGTCAGCCTATGCGTGGAACAACTGACATTATGTGGACTGTTAAATTTAGAAATGGTGCAGTTTTAAGATTTAAGTATCCTATTAGAACCACCCCTGAAGGAAGTGCTGATCCTACAGTAGGTGGTAAAGAGCCGGATCCTGGACTTATTAATACAAATCAGCTTTTTACCGAAGCTGTTGATGGAAAAGAACCCGTCAAACCTAAAGAAGTTCTTAATAAGAAGTTTGAAGTTGGTGCTCTTGGTAAAACTTTGAAAATTAAGACAGCTTAAAAAATTTTAAAATTTAAAAGGAGGTGGTACTATGCCTAAGATTTGGTCATATAATGCTGGCTTAGAGTGTGCAGAACCTGAAATTGTAGAAAAAGAAACAGATATTTTATTAGTTGGTGGTGGAATGGCTGCTTGTGGAGCTGCAGTTGAAGCTGTAAGATGGGCAAAGCCTCATGGATTAAGGATTATTCTTTGTGACAAAGCTGCTATGGAAAGATCTGGTGCTGTAGCTCAGGGCCTTTCTGCTATTAATACTTATATTGGGGAAAATACTCCTGATGATTATGTAAGAATGGTTCGTTGTGACTTGATGGGTATTGTCCGTGAAGATCTTAGTTTTGATGTTGGTCGTCATGTTGATGATACAGTTCATTGTTTTGAAGAATGGGGACTTCCTATTTGGAAAAAAGATCCTAATACTGGAAAGACCTTAGATGGAGCCGAGGCTAAAGCAAAAGGTTTAACTTTAAAAGGTGGAGCTCAACCTGTTCGTTCTGGTCGTTGGCAGATTATGATTAATGGAGAATCTTATAAAGTAATCGTTGCTGAAGCAGCAAAGAATGCTCTTGAGGGTTATGAAAATGCTGAAATTATTGAAAGATGTTTTATAGTAAGACCTCTTCTTGATGCTAATGAGCCCAATCGTTGTGCAGGAGCAGTAGGATTTTCTGTAAGAGAAAATAAAGTTTTTATTATTAAAGCAAATGCAGTATTAGTTTCTACTGGTGGAGCAGTTAATATTTTCCGTCCAAGATCTATTGGTGAAGGAAAAGGTCGTGCTTGGTATCCTGTATGGAATCCTGGTTCAGGTTATGCTATGTGTGCTCAAGCTGGAGCTAAGCTCGTTCTTATGGAAAATAGATTTGTTCCTACTCGTTTTAAAGATGGATATGGACCAGTTGGTGCTTGGTTCTTGCTCTTTAAAGCAAGAGCAACAAATGCATTTGGAGAAGATTATTTACAGAAAAATAAAGAAGAATTAAAGAAATTTGTTCCATATAGTGAAGCTTCAGTTATAGGAACTTGTTTGAGAAATCATGCAATGCTTCTTGAGATGGAAGTTGGTCGTGGACCAATTTTTATACACACTGAATGGGCTCTTGAAGAAGCAGCAAAGAAGATGGATAAAAAAGAATTTAAACAGTATATTGCTGAAGCTTGGGAGGACTTTTTAGATATGACTGTAAGTCAGGCAGGACTTTGGGCATGTTTAAATGTTGAACCTGAAAAAGCTCCTTCTGAAATAATGCCTTCAGAACCTTATCTTTTAGGAAGTCATGCTGGATGTGCTGGTGCCTGGTGTTGTGGACCTGATGAAGACTGGGTTCCCGAAGAATATAAAGCTCCTTGGAAAGAAATCGGACTTTATAATAGAATGACCACAGTGAAAGGACTTTTCTGTGCAGGAGATACTGTTGGAGCATGTGGACATAAATTTTCCTCTGGAGCTCATGTAGAAGGAAGAATTGCTGCTAAAGCTATGGTAAAATTCTGCTTAGATAATAAAGATTATAAACCTACTCCTAAGGAAAATCCCGAAGATCTAAAGAAAGAAATTTATGATCCTTGGTATAGATTTGAACAGTATAAGAATACATCTACTCATTATGAAGTTAATCCAAATTACCTACTTCCTCGTCAGGTTCAGGATAGACTTATGAAACTCATGGATGAGTATGTAGCAGGTGCTTCTACTTTCTATAAGACTAACAAAATTATGCTTGAAAGAGGACTTGAGCTTCTTAAGATGCTCAAAGAAGATATGGAACTTACTGCTGCAAGAGACCTTCATGAGCTTATGAGAGCTTATGAAAATAGACATCGTGTATGGACAGCAGAAGCTCATCTTTTACATATTCTCTTCCGTGAAGAGACCCGTTATCCCGGATATTTTTATAGAACAGATTTTCCAAATCTTGATGAGGCTAACTGGAGATGTTTTACTCTTTCTTCCTACAATAGTGAAACTAAAGAGTGGACTTTAGAGACTTATCCTTATGTTCAGATTATTCCTGATCCACTTGGACCGTAGTAAAACGGTATAGATAAAAAGAGGGGGCTTAAAGCCCCCTCTTTTTTTTATTTTTCAGGATAAATTCTCTTATTGAGAAGGGGATTTATCCTGAAAAAATATTTGGGAGGGAATTATGAAAAGCTTACCTATATTAGTAGTAGGAGGAGGAATAAGTGGAATTACAGCAGCTGTTGAAGCTGCTGAAGTTGGAGCAGAGGTAATTTTAATAGAAAAAGAGCCAACCTTAGGTGGTAGGGTTGCTCAGTTGAGATACTATTTTCCAAAGCTTTGTCCTCCTAATTGTGGTTTAGAAATCAATTATAGAAGAATTAAAACCAATCCCAGAATAAAAGTTTACACTATGGCAGAGGTTACTGAAATTTCGGGAAAGGCTGGAAATTATAGGGTAAAAGTTAATATTAAGCCTCGCTATGTAAATGATAATTGTACTGCCTGTGGCGAATGTGAAAAGGTTTGTGAAGGTGAAAGAGTAAGTGAATTTGATTTTGGATTAAGAAAAACAAAAGCGATTTATTTACCTTCGCCTATGGCTTTTCCGATGAAATACGTTCTTGATAAAGAAGCTCTGGCGGATGGAGACTTAGATAGAATAATATCAGCTTGTAAGCATAATGCTATAGATCCTGACATGAAAGAGGAAACTTTAGAATTTGAAGTAGGAGCTATCATATGGGCAACTGGTTGGAAACCATATGATGCTACAAAACTTGATAATTTAGGTTATGGTAAATATGTTAATGTGATAACTAACATGCAGATGGAGAGGCTTGCATCCCCTTGGGGACCAACTGGTGGTAAAATTTTAAGACCTTCAGATCAGAGTTTTCCTAAAAAGGTTGCTTTTGTCCAATGTGCTGGTTCTCGTGACGAAAATCACTTACCTTATTGCTCCTATATTTGTTGTTTAGCATCTCTTAAACATAGTTGGTATTTGGCAGAACAGGATTCTGAAGCAGAATCGTTTATTTTTTATATAGATTTAAGAACTCCTGGAAGATATGAAAAGTTTTATAGAAGAGTAGAAAAAGAAGCAAGAATTCATTTAATAAAAGGAAAGGTAGCTAAGATTGAGGAAGATCCAGAAACTAAGGATCTTATAGTAACTGCAGAAGATACTTTATCTGGTAAAAAAATAAATGAAAGAGTAAATATGGTTGTTCTTGCACTTGGTATGCAGCCAAGTATTGCAGGAGTTAATCTCTCAGGTTTAAAAGTTGACGAAAATGGTTTTGTAATTTCAGAAAATGGAATTATTGCTTGCGGTTGTGCGAAAATGCCTCTTGATGTTATGACTTCAAATGAGACAGCAACCGGTGCAGCTTTAAAAGCTATCCAAACCATAGTAAGGGGGTAAAAAATGGAAAAGATAGGTGTTTTTATATGTACTTCTTGTGATATCGGAAAACGCTTAGATATTGCCGAGCTTGAAAATGCTGCTCGCGAACAGGGAGCAGCAGCTGTATATAGCAAAGAATTTCTCTGTTCCAAAGAAGGAAGAGCTTTTATAGAAGAAAAGATTCAGCAGGATGGTCTTGATGCTGTTTCAATTTGTGCCTGTTCTCAAAGAGTTAATTATGATGTATTTAATTTTGAAAATGTAGCAGTAGACAGAACAAGTTTAAGAGAAGGGGTAGTTTGGAGTAGATTCCCTGTTGGTGAAGAAGGTAATATATTAGAGGATACAGCTGAATATGTAGAAGGAGTATCTTTTAAAGATGAACTTATGTCTTTAGCAAAAGATTATGTAAGAATGGGTGTTGCAAAACTTCAGAGCTACAAAATGCCTGAACCATTTAAACCAGAAGAAGAGATTTCCAAAACTATACTTGTTATTGGTGGAGGAGTTGCTGGATTAACTGCGGCGATAGAAGCTGCTAATGCAGGTTATGAAGTGGTACTTGTTGAAAAAGAAAAAGAGCTTGGTGGTTTTGTAGCTAAAATGAAAGCTCATTGCGAGGTTAATCACCCTTATAAAAATATTGTTCCACCTATAGTAAACGACCTTATCCCTCAGGTAGAAAACAATGAGAAAATAAAAGTTTATAAAGGAGCAACTGTTGCAAGTATTTCAGGTATGCCGGGGCTGTTTAATGTAAAAATTAATGCAGGTGGTAAAGAAGAAGAGGTTAAGATTGGTTCAATTGTTTTAGCAGCTGGTTTTAAACCTTATGATGCAAGCAAGCTTACTGATTTAGGATACGGAAATATAAAAAATGTGGTTACTAATGTTCAGTTTGAACAAATGGCAAAAGAAGGAAAGTTAATAAGACCTTCAGATGGAGCTCCAATTAAGAGTGTTCTTTTTATCCAGTGTGCAGGACAGAGAGATGAGAATCATCTTCCTTATTGTTCAGGATATTGCTGTTTAGCATCCCTTAAGCAGGCTAAATATATAAGAGAAGCAGATCCAGAGGCAAAAGCATTTATAATTTATGACCATATGAGAACAATGGGAATTTATGAAAATTTTTATAAGAATTTACAGGATGACCCTGGAGTCTTTTTAACTAAAGGTAAAGTGGTTGAAGTTTCAGAGGGAGAAGATGGAAAAGTAAAAGTAATAGTTGATGAAACTTTATTAGGAGAAAAATTAGAGATAAATGTTGATCTTGTTGTACTTGCTATAGGAATGGTTCCTGTTACAGCAGAAGAACCTGTCCTTAATTTAGAATACAGACAGGGACCAGGATTACCGCCTGATGAGCTTGAGCTTTTTTATGGTTATGCCGATTCTAACTATGTTTGTTTCCCTTATGAGACAAGAAGAACAGGAATATATGCAGCTGGTGCAATACATCAACCTATGACCATTGCTCAAGCAATAGAAGATGCTCGTGGGGCAACACTTAAGGCAATTCAGTGCTTGGTTGCTATTGAAAAAGGGCATGCAGTTCATCCAAGAACTTGGGATTTTGCTTATCCAGAATTTGACCTCAAAATGTGCACTCAGTGTAAGAGATGCACAGAGGAGTGTCCTTTTGGTGCATTAAATGAAGATGAAAAAGGTAATCCTTTACCAAATATTACAAGATGTCGTCGTTGCGGGACCTGTTTTGGTGCCTGTCCACAGAGAATTATTAATTTCAAGGATTACTCCATTGATATGGTAGGAAATATGATCAGAGCAACAGAGATGCCAGAGCAGGGATATGGGCTTTATAGACTTATGGCTTTTATCTGTGAAAATGATGCTTTACCTGCCCTTGATATAGCAGCTTATCAAAAGAAAAATATACCTGTATCATATAGAATAATTCCTGTTAGATGTTTAGGTGCAGTTAATGTTTCTTTTGTTAAGGATGCTATGAGTAAAGGTTATGATGGAATTCTCTTGCTTGGATGTAAATACGGTGAAAATTATCAATGTCATTTTATTAAAGGAAGTGAACTTGCTAATAGACGTATGGAGAATGTTGCTGAAACATTACAGCAACTTGCTTTAGAGCCAGAAAGAGTTACTTTACATACTGTGGCTCTTGATGAGGTAGAAGAAGCAGTGAAAAAAATGAATGAATTTAATGAAGAAATAAAAGGATTTGAAGAAAATCCATTTAAAGGTTGGTAAAGGAGGGAAAAGTTATGGCTAATGAAGTAATAAAAGTAGATCCAGAATTAAAAGCCATTAAAGAAATACAGGCAGTAGGTGGTGATACATTAAAGAAGTGTTATCAATGTGCAACTTGTTCTACAGTTTGTCCTTTATCTTCTGATGAGGCACCTTTCCCAAGAAAGCAGATGATTTTAGCTCAATGGGGTTTTAAGGATAGGTTAGTTAATGATCCAGCTATTTGGTTGTGTCATCAATGTGGAGATTGTAGTAAATATTGTCCAAGAGAAGCTAACCCCGGGGATGTTATAGCAGCATTAAGACTTACAGTTATTAAAGAAGCAACACCTTTTAAATTTTTGCATACTTTTTTTAATAATGCTTGGGGATTTCCTATACTTATATTAATAGCTCTATCTTATATTTTAATTGCTGCCTTTGCTACTTTTGGAGGAATTCCCAACTTTTTTGATGTTAATTCTTTTCCCTATGGTGGTCCTTCTTATGAAATTTGGTTTATACATCTTCCAGCCAGAGTCTTAATGATAGATGTGGTATTTTTGCCTTTAGCAGCTTTTGTAATTATTATTTTATTTTCAGCTATTAATAGAATGTGGAATGCTTATGTTGAAACTTATAAAATCCCTCAAGCTTACAGATATGGTATGTGGAGTATATTAAAAACCTATTTAATTCCTGCTATTGGAGAAATTTTAAATCATACCAGATTTGATAAATGTGAAGCAAACAAATGGAGAGCTTTACCTCATAAAGTTCTTCTTTGGGCATTTATTATTTTAGCATTAACTACTGCTATTGTTTTTGTTATGGCAGATATTTTAGGGTTTCATACTCCTTGGAATCCAATTCTTCATCCTGTAAAGTGGTTAGGAAACATTGGAGGTCTTATGCTTCTTTACGGAATTATCAGTATTATTTTAGGAAGATCTCAGGCTGAAAGAGAAAAGAGTGTAAGAACAAGTTATCCTGATAGTTTTCTTATTTATCTTATTTTACTTGTAGGTATTACTGGATTTAGTATAGAGATTTTTCGTAGTATTCCTGGTATAAAATCACTTACTTCTATAGTTTATCTTGCACATTTAGTGTTTGTATTTATCTTATTTTTAGGTGTGGCTTACTCTAAATTTGCACACCTTGCTTTTAGAACAACAGCGATTGTATTTGATTTATACTTTAAGGATATAAATCAAAAAATGTCTTAATCTCATTGAATCTTCTCTTGACAAAATTTTAATTTAAGTTAATTTTATAGTGTGAAATTGGAGGGGTACCCGAGCGGCCAAAGGGGCCGGGCTGTAAACCCGGTGGCTTTCGCCTTCGGAGGTTCAAATCCTCCCCCCTCCATTTTTTACTTTAAATAATGCGGGCGTAGCTCAATGGTAGAGCATCAGCCTTCCAAGCTGAGGGTTGCGGGTTCGAGTCCCGTCGCCCGCTTAGGAA
>JAGGXL010000090.1 GCA_021163085.1 Thermodesulfobacterium sp.
CTTCTATATTAAAAGATTTTAAGAACTGAGCAGTTCCCTTTGTAGCAATTAATTTAAAACCAAGTTCTGAAAGGCTCTTGGCAATGGGAACAACCATGGGTTTATCTTCATCTTTAACAGAAATAAAGACTATTCCCTCGGTTGGCAATTTCATTCCTGCAGCAATTTGAGCTTTAGCATAAGCTAACGCAGGATCCCAATCTATTCCCATTACCTCACCTGTTGACTTCATTTCAGGTCCAAGTATTACATCTACCTTGGGGAATCTTTTAAATGGGAAAACAACTTCTTTTACTGCATAATATGGAGGTGTGACTTCTTTGGTAAATCCTATATTTTTTAAAGTTTCTCCTATCATTATCCAGGTAGCAAGTTTGGCAAGAGGGACACCTATAGCTTTTGAAACAAAGGGAACAGTTCTTGAAGCTCGGGGATTAACCTCCAGCACATAAAGCTGATTATCTTTTATAGCATACTGCACATTAATAAGTCCTTTGACTTCTAACTCTTTTGCTAAGAGTTTAGTTGCTTCTTTTATTTCTTTTATAAGTTTATCGGGAATATGTAAGGGAGGCAGGATACAGGCTGAATCTCCAGAGTGAATTCCTGCTTCTTCAATATGCTCCATTATACCCGCTACAACAACCATTTCTCCATCTGAAATTGCATCTACATCAATTTCTACAGCATCCTCTAAAAACTTATCTAAAAGAATAGGATGTTCTGGATTAACCTTAACTGCTGTTTCAATAAAATTTTTTAATTCTTCTTCTGTATAGACTATTTTCATAGCTCTTCCACCAAGCACATAAGAAGGACGAACAAGTAAAGGATATCCTATATTTTGTGCCACTTTTAAGGCTTCATCAACACTAAAAGCAGTTCCAGCTTTTGGTCTTTTAAGTCCAAGTTTTTCTAAAAGATGATCAAATTTTTCTCTATCTTCGGCTCTGTCAATATTTTCTGGAGAAGTGCCAAGTATTTTTACTCCAGCTTTATAAAGAGAAACAGCTAAATTTATAGGCGTTTGTCCTCCAAATTGAACTATTACTCCATCGGGATTTTCTTCTTCATAAATATTTAAAATGTGTTCAAAGGTTAATGGTTCAAAATAAAGTCTGGTAGATATATCGTAATCAGTTGAGACTGTTTCGGGGTTTGAATTTACCATAATAGCTTCTATACCACGCTCTTTTAATGCTAAGGAAGCGTGCACACAGCAATAATCAAATTCTATCCCCTGTCCTATTCTGTTTGGCCCTCCACCTATTATCAAAACTTTTTTGTTTTTGGATACCCTTGACTCATTTTCTACTTCCCAAGAAGAATAATAATAAGGTGTATAGGCCTCAAATTCTGCAGCACAGGTATCTATAAGTTTGAAAGTAGGGTTTATTCCTAAGGATTTTCTATATCCTCTTATTTGTAATTCATTAGTCCCTGTTAAAAAAGCTATTTGATAATCAGAAAAACCCATTTGTTTAAGTTCTCTCATTTCTTCTTTTTTGATTTCTTCTAAATTTTTACCTTTAAGTTCTTCACTTTTTTCAAATATTTCTTTTAAATGGTATAGAAACCACGGGTCAATGTATGTTAAGCTGTAAATTTCTTCAATAGTGAATCCAGCTTTAAAGGCTTCTCTTATATAAAATAATCTTTGACTATTGGGACGGACAAGCTTTTCTCTAATTATTCCCTTAGGTAGAACGATTTCCTGATCAGATGGGGATTTACCATCAGCACCGAACCCATATCTTCCTATCTCTAATCCTCTAATAGCCTTCTGCAAAGCCTCTTTAAAGGTTCTTCCAATTGCCATTGTTTCTCCAACAGATCTCATAGAAGTGGTAATTTCGTCTGGACATTCTGGAAATTTTTCAAAAGTGAATCTTGGAATTTTGACAACTACATAATCTATGGTTGGTTCAAAAGCTGCTTTGGTTTCCTTAGTGATGTCATTGGGTAGTTCATCAAGTGTATAACCTATAGCTAATTTGGCAGCGATTTTGGCAATAGGGTAACCTGTTGCTTTACTTGCCAGAGCAGATGAACGAGAAACCCTTGGATTCATCTCTATTACAACCATATCTCCATTTTTAGGATTTATAGCAAACTGAATATTTGAACCACCGGTTTCTACTCCTATTTCTCTAATTATAGCCTGAGCAGCTGTTCTCATTCTTTGATACTCTTTATCACTAAGGGTTTGAGCAGGAGCAACAGTAATAGAATCTCCAGTATGAACTCCCATTGGATCAAAATTTTCAATAGAACAGATTATTACCACATTATCTTTAAAGTCTCTCATTACTTCGAGTTCAAATTCTTTCCATCCAATAACAGATTCTTCAAGCATTACTTGATGAATTAGGGACATATCCAGCCCTAATTCTACAATTTCTCTAAGCTCTTCAATATTGTAAGCTACTCCTCCTCCTGTGCCACCCAATGTAAAACTTGGTCTAACTATTACAGGAAATCCTAATTTCTTAATCGCCTTTTCAGCTTCAGAAACTGAGTGCACAATAGCACTTTTTGGCACTCTTAGATTGATATTTTCCATAGCCTTTCTAAAATGTTCTCTGCTCTCAGCTTTCTCAATAGCAGAGGCTTTAGCTCCAATAAGTTCAACTTTATATTTTTCAAGAACTTCCTTTTTAGCAAGGGCAAAAGCTATATTAAGTCCTGTTTGTCCACCTAAAGTGGGGAGCAAAGCATCTGGACACTCTTCTTTAATGATGTACTCTAATGTTTCCGGTGTTAAAGGTTCTATATAGGTTCTATCTGCCATTTCTGGATCGGTCATTATAGTAGCTGGATTAGAATTAACCAGAATGATTTCATATCCTTCTTCTTTTAAAGCTTTACAAGCCTGGCTCCCTGAATAATCAAATTCACATGCCTGTCCAATTACTATAGGACCAGAACCTATGATTAAAATTTTTTTAATATCTGTCCTTTTGGGCATACTTCTTTCCTCTTTTGCATTTCCCTTTCTCTTGGTTTATTAAAACTTGGATACTATCTTAAAGTTTTTCAAAAACTGGATAAATTTTAACCTTGGCTTTTTTTCTTAAAAGTTGATACCAGATGTTAAACCAGGTTTCTCTCTTTTCTTTCAGAAGGTTTAAAGCTGTTTTTGAAATTTCTCTTTCTTCAATTTTATCTTCAGAGGGTATGATGTTTTTTATATAAAATATTTTTAAAACTTTTTCATCCCAGAAAGATTTTTCAATGAGCCCTTTCTTGCCAATATTTATTAATTCTTGATAAATTGCAGAAGGAAATTTTTGACTTAATTCATATCTTTTTATTTTGAATTCTTTATTATTATATCTTCTAAAAATTGGCATTATTTCGTTTAAATTTTTACTTTTCAATTCTTTAATCAGCTCTTGAGCTTTTACTTCGCAGATTTCCTTCCCTTTATCATTAAGGAAGTCTTTTTTTACTTTATGTTTTACTTCTTTAAAAGATAGAGTTTTTTCCGGCTTTTTATCTTTTAACTCTATTAATAATATTCCTTCCAAAGTTTCAACAGGAGAAAAAAATTCACCCTTAGGAGCATTAAAAATTTTCTGAGCCAACTTAAAATTATTGAATTTTCTACTCAATTCCTTTTTAGTAAGCCATTCGGTTTCTTTTAATTTAATATTATTTTCTTTAGCCCAGATACTTAATCCGTTGGCTTTGACTACTTCTGTATAAATCTTATCAACCTTTTCTTTTACTTTTTTTACCACTTTTTCTTTTTCTAAAAATTTACGAATTTCTGTTTTAACTTCATTTAACTTTAAAATCCTTTCTGGTTGTATATCTTCGATTCCCAAAATTAAATATCCTGAAGTAACTTTTATAGGTCCAATTATTTCCTTGGGATGAGAAGTTTTAATAATATCCCGGATTGCTTCTGGAAAAGCAGATTCTTCAAGCCAAATGCTTTCAGTAGCTCCAAGCTTGGGAAAATCAGATAAAGATTTTAGTTTTGATTTTATAGCTTGAGCTTTTTTAAAAGCTTCTGGATGATCTCCTGGGATAAAAATTTTTCTTAATTTGACTTTTAAAGGCATTTTAAATCTTTCTAAATTTTTTTCGTAATATTCTTTAATTTCTTTTTCTGAGACCTCAGCCTTTCCTTTATATGGAAAGAAAAGATATGCTAATTTGACCTTTTCTTCTTCTTTATACATATCTCTGTGGGCAAGATAATAGTTCTCGAGATCCTTTTCAGAAAAAACAACTTGTTTAATGCAACTTTTTAAAGGTAGATCAATTTCTGAAATTTCTAAAATTTGTTTGTTATATTTAAGATATTCTTTGATTTCCTCTTCTGAGATTAAAACAGGTGCAGTAAGAAGGAGTTTTAACCTCTGATAAATCAAATCTGATTTAATAAGTTTTTCAAAAAATTCAGGAGAGATACCAAACTCTCTTAAAATATATTGATATTTTTGAACATTAAATTTTCCGTTATCTTGAAAAGAAGTTATTTGAGAAATAGCGTAAGTAATTTCTACAGGAGTTATTTCTATTTTAAATTTTTCAGCTTGTTTTTCAAGAAGTTTTATTCTTATCAGGTCTTCAAGTACCTGTTCCTTTAATTTAAGTTTGGCTAAATCTTTTGCTGAGATTTCTCCAAAAGTTTGCTTTAGTCTTGAAACCTGGAAGTTATAATGCTCATAGAATTCTTTTGAAGTAATAGGTATTCCGTTAACCTTAGCTACAAGATTTTTTCTTCCAGAAGCGAAATTGCCTATCCCCCAGAATACAAAAACAACAACAATAATAACAAGAAAAAGTTTGACATATAATGATGTAGCTCCTTTTCTTAAGGATCTTAACATAAAAAGCTTGACCTAAAATTTTTTTAAATATAACAAAAAGTTATTAAATGTCAAAAGATTTGTTAAAATAATTTTTTCAATTATAATGATTTTTCAAATGGCATTGTTGACTTTTCAAAATGTGAGCAAAATTTATCCTCCCTATTTTAAGGCTCTTATTAACATCAATTTAAAAATCTATAAGGGAGATTTTGTAATTCTTACAGGTCCTACTGGATCAGGTAAAACCACTTTGCTTAAACTTATTTATAGAGAAGAAAAACCTACCACAGGAGAAGTATTTTATGAAAATGTTCCATATTCTAAGCTAAAGAAAAAAGAGCTAAGTCTTTTTAGGCAAAATTTAGGAATTATTTTTCAAGATTATAAACTTTTCCCAGAATTGACAGTTTATGAAAATATTAAAATTTCTTTAGTTCTTTCACAAAAATTTGTTGAAAATGACAGATTTTTAATCTATGAATATTTAGAAAGATTTAGACTTTCTGAAAAAGCACAAAAAAAAGTAAAAGAGCTTTCTGGTGGAGAACAACAGAAGGTAGGAATTATAAGAGGGATTATAAGGGATCCAGAAATTTTAATAGCTGATGAACCAACTGGAAATTTGGATCCAGTAAGTATAAATGAAATACTTGAAATCTTAAAAGATTTTCACGAGAAAGGGAAAACAATTATTTTGGCAACTCATGATCCCATTATTTTAAATCAAAACTTAGGAAGAACTATCAGGCTTAACAGAGGTGAATTGGTAGAAGATGTTTAGATATTTAAGCAAAATTGAATTAAAACAAAGTATATTCTATTATTTTTTTCTATTTTTGTTTTTTTCCTTTTGGAATTTTTTTTCTCTTTTTAGTTTTTATTTTTATTTAAATATTCAAAATACTTTACAAATTTATCAGGATAGAATGGCTATAAATATGCTTATTTTCCCTACAAAAAACCCCTTAAACGTATTCAATTTACTCTCCGAAATTAAAAAAATTCCTCATGTAAAAAACATAGATATAATTTATCCAGAGAAATTATTAGAAAAGGCAAAAAAAGACCTTCCTTCAGAGATCTTAAAAAATTTTTCTGAAAAAGAGCTGAAAGCAGAATTTCCCTATATTTTTAAAATTTATCCCTTATCTATAAAAGATTATCCAGCATTAAAAGATAAACTTATTCTTTTGACTAAGGTAAATTCAAATATACAGATATATGAACCAAGTTTTTTTAAACTAATATACTACGCTTATTTTTTTAAAATTGGTTTTATAATTTTTGTTGCAATTTGGTCTTTCTTTTACATATTTTTCCTTTACTTTTTGAACAATATACTAAATTTATATTTAAAAAATCAAACCCAAATTTTTCTTTTACTTGGAGGAACGTTAGGGAAATTTAAACTTTTGAGATTCTTTTTTTTGGTATCAATTTTAGTTTTTGCTTTTGTACACTCTACTTCTTTGTTTTTCTTTATCTCAGATAGTATCTCTTCCATTTTTCCTTTTTTTAAATTTTATCCAGATATTTCCAAGGAAAAAGATATGTTATGTTTTGGAATATATATATTTTTTACTATATTTTTAATTCCTTGGCTTATAATTTTGATAAGTTATAGAAATTATGAAATTTAACAAAATTTTTTTAATATTATTGTTCCTTATATTTCCGTCTTTAACTTTTTCTCAGCTCTTAGAAAGAGATATAGATAAATTAATTAAAAGCAAAGAAAAACAGCTAATTGAAATTAAAAAGAAGAGAGAAGCTCTAGAAGAGCTTAAAAAAAAGTTTCTAAGAGTTTATATAGCTTTATATGTAAAGGGACTTTACAAAAATAATGTTTCAGGAATGTTTGAAAATCCTGATTATTTAGCATTCTTTCATGAGAAAGAAAAACTTAACTTTATAGAAAGGGCTCTGATAAAAAAAATACTTGAAATAAAAAAAGAAGAAGAAAAATTGGATAATTTATATAATAAGATTGTAAAAGAAATAAAACACTTAAAAGTTAAAAGACGCCAAGTTTTTAGTCTGTATAATTTACCTATAAAATCTGGAAATTATAACTTTAAATTGGAAGGACCTGCCCCTGTCTTATCGCCGGTTAAAGGTGTGATAAAAAAAATAACTTATCGATCTAATAACATTGAAATTGTTATAAAAACTCAAAATTGTATAGTTTCCATTTCCAAGCTTGATGAAATCAAAGTTAATATAGGGGATTATGTAATTCAAAAACAGGAAATCGGTTATATTAACGAAACTAAAAATATTCCGGTTATTATAAAATGTGAAGAGGGATTCTTTTTAAATAGTTTTAAAAATAAAAACCTATAATTCTTGATTAGTAATTATGTAAATTTTTTAAAACTTTAGGCTCTAAATAGGAAAAAAGTTTACCTGGTAAATAAAGACCGCAGCCAAGTATCCAGTATTTATCCTTTAAAATTATATAACCTGGTTCTAAAGGAAGGTCTATTTCAATTTTATTTTTTTCTTTCAATATAGAAATGATTTCATCTGGAAGTGAAACTATATTTTTTTTGGCTAAATAGCCAAATCTCTGAAGAAATACAGAGGTAGGTTTTAAGTATTTGGAAACCTTTCTCAAGAATAGAAGTCCTACTGTTTGTACCTGAAGATTTTTAAGTTTTTCTAAATAAATGGTTTTTGGAAAAAGCCAGAAATTGGAAACTCCTCTTAGGATTTCGTAATTTTCAAAGTGAAAAGCTTCTATCCCAAATCTATCTTCTAAGTATTGAAGAACTTCTTTTCTTTCTTCATCAAGAACTTTTTGAGGAAATCTTGTTTCCATAGCTGGAATTAATATTTTATCCGAAAAACTTGTTTTTGCCAAAATGTATTATAAAATTTATACCGTTTTAAAATCTTTGTTATATACGAGATAAAGGTTATGGGGACAGCAGAAAAATACAAATCTGCAGGTGTTGATTTGGAAAAGGCAAATCTTTTGGTGGATATTGTTAAAAAGATTGCAGAAAAACTTCCTCAAAGAGGTGTTGTTTCTCAAGTAGGAGGATTTTCAGGGCTATTCTCCTTAGATACTACTTCCTATAAAAATCCAGTGCTTACAGCTTCAACAGATGGTGTAGGAACAAAAATTAAAGTAGCAATTAAAGCCAATATGCACAAAGGAATAGGTATAGATCTGGTTGCTATGTGTGTAAATGATATAATTACCTGCGGTGCTAAACCTTTATTTTTCTTAGATTACTTAGCTTTTGGTAAATTTGATGAAAAGGTTTTTTCAGAATTAATAGAAGGTATAGTTGAAGGATGTAAAATTTCTAAGTGTGCTCTTCTGGGTGGAGAAACCGCCGAAATGCCAGGGATGTATGCTCCCGGAGAGTATGATTGCGCTGGCTTTGTTGTAGGTATTGTAGAAAGAGATAAAATTATAGATGGTTCCAATATTTCAATAGGAGACATCATTGTAGGTATACCATCAAGTGGACTTCACAGCAATGGTTTTTCTCTTGTAAGAAAGATTTTATTTGAAGAAAATAGATTTGATTTGGATTATATTCCAGAAGAACTGGGAAAGCCCATTGGAGAAGAAATCTTAATCCCGACCAAAATTTATTTTCCAATAATAAGAACCTTTATTAACAAAAATTTTCAAATAAAAGGATGTGCTAATATCACAGGAGGTGGTTTTATAGATAATATTCCAAGAATATTACCTAAAAATTGCAAGGCTGTTATTAAAAAAGAATCTTGGGAGATTCCTCCTATATTTGGTTTTATTCAAAAATTGGGCAATATTTCTGAAGAAGAAATGTTCAGAGTATTTAACTGCGGGATAGGTTTTGTATTGGTAATAGGTGAAGAAATATTAGAAGATGTGCAGAGCATTATTTCTGCTCTTGGAGAAAAGTGTTACGTTATAGGACATATTGATAAGAGAAAAGAAAACGAAAAGCAGGTAATTTTTATTTAGGGGAAACCAGAAATGTATTTTCAAGAAGTTATAGCAGTTCTTAATAAGTTTTGGGCAGATAAGGGATGTGTTATTCTACAACCATATGATATGGAAGTCGGAGCAGGAACTTTTCATCCAGCTACTTTTTTAAGAGCTCTTGGTCTAGAGCCTTTTTTAGCAGCGTATGTAGAACCATGTAGAAGACCCACAGATGGTAGATACGGAGAAAACCCAAATAGACTTCAACATTACTATCAGTATCAGGTAATTATAAAACCTTCTCCAGATAATATACAGGAAATTTATTTAGAAAGCCTTAAATCTCTTGGAATAGATCCTAAGGAACATGACATTAGATTTGTAGAAGACGATTGGGAATCCCCTACCCTTGGAGCATGGGGTCTTGGGTGGGAAGTTTGGCTTGATGGAATGGAAATTACTCAATTTACCTATTTTCAACAAATTGGTGGATTTGATTGCAATCCTGTAACAGTAGAAATTACTTACGGACTTGAAAGAATTACCATGTATCTTCAGGAAGTAGAAAATGTATTTGACATAAAGTGGAACGAAAAAGTAACTTACAAAGACATTCACTTTAGAGGTGAAGTGGAGTATTCTATTTATAATTTTGAAGAGGCTGATGTAGTCCTTTTAAAAGATCTGTTTGATAAGTTCGAAAAAGAAGCAAATAGACTTTTAGATCGTGGATTAGTTCTACCTGGTTACGACTTTGTTATAAAATGTTCACATGTGTTTAATTTGCTTGATGCAAGAGGAGTTCTTTCACCGGTAGAAAGAGCAAATTACATAGGAAGGGTTAGAGGTATAGCTAAAAAAACAGCCGAAAAATGGTTAGAAAATAAAGGATAGTAAAGATGGGGGGAAATTTACTCTGGGAAATAGGAACTGAAGAACTTCCCGCAAGATTTATCATTCCTGCTTTAAGAAGTCTAAAAAAGGTTGCCGAGAAAAAATTAAAAGAAAATCAGCTAACTTTTGAAGAAGTAAAAACTGCAGGGACACTAAGAAGGCTTGTTCTTTTTGTTAAAAACCTTTCTGAAAAGCAGGAAGAAAAAGAAGAAGAGATACTTGGTCCTTCAGTAAAGATAGGACTTGATAAAAAAGGTAATTACACCCAAGCAGTCATAGGATTTGCTAAAAAATTTGGTGTCAGTCCTAAAGATCTTGTAATTAAAAACACTGAAAAAGGAGAATATTTTTGCTTAAAAAGAGTTGTACCGGGTAAAAAAACTGTAGAGCTTCTTCCTCATATTCTCTTAAATATTCTTAAAAATATTTATTTCCCCAAATCTATGAGATGGGGGAGCTATGATATAAGATTTGCAAGACCTATAAGATGGATGTTGTGCCTTTATGGAAAAGAGGTAATTCCTTTAAAAATAGCAAATGTTGAAACATCTAATCTAATTAAGGGTCATCGATTTTTATCAGAAAAGCCCATTAAAATTTCTGAAGCAGATTGGGATATATATGAAAAAAACTTAGAGAAAAATTATGTAATTGTAGATCCAGATAAAAGAATTAGAAAAACCGAAGGAGAGATTTTAAAAATTTCTGAAAAAATTGGCAATCCTGATATAGAAGAAGATTTATTAAAAGAAAATGCTAATTTAGTTGAATACCCCTTTCCTATAATTGGTGAATTTCCAAAGGAATTTCTTAAACTTCCCGAGCCACTTATAGTCACAGCATTAAAGGAACATCAGAGATATATATGTATAAAAGATAAAAAAGGGAGGCTTGTAAATTATTTTATAGCTATAAATAATAACCTTCCTAAAAATCCAAAAATACTTAAAAAAGGACATGAAAAAGTTACCAAGGCCAGACTGGAAGATGCAAAATTTTATTTTGAAAAAGATTTAAAAGAGCCTTTAGAGAAAAAAGTAGAAAAATTAAAGGGGATTGTTTATCATATAAAATGTGGAACTTTATGGGATAAAACTCAGAGACTAATTAAACTTGGACAGTATCTGGCTCAGAAAATAAATCCTCAAATAGATTTAGAAAAAGTTAAAAAAGCCTGTTTTTATGCTAAGGCTGATTTAGCTTCGGAGGTAGTAAAAGAATTTACTTCTCTTCAAGGAATTATGGGAAGTATATATGCGGACTATTTTGGAAAAAAGGATATAGCAAGGGCTTTATATGAACAATATCTCCCCTACCCTCAAGATGAAAGTTTGCCCGAGACACAGGAAGGTCTTATTCTTTCTCTGGCAGATAAAATTGATCACATATCGTCTCTTTTTGCAAGTGGAGAAAAACCTACAGGAGAAACCGATCCTTATGGATTGAGAAGATCCGCCTATGGAATTATAAAAATTTTGATTGGGAAAGAAATTTTCCTTAGTGTAGAAGATACTATTAATTATAATCTGGAGATTATTAAACAACAGGGATACTTAAAGGAGAGAGAGATTTTACTGGAAATTTTAAAATTTTTGAGAAAACGTTTGGAAGGTGAATTTTCTGATATAATTTCTAATAAGCGCCTTATAGGGGTGGTGATAAATCTTCCTCTTGATCCTTTTGACCTGTTTTTAAGAATAAAAGCCCTGGAAGAGTTCCAGAGTAGAGGAGATTTTATAAATTTGATTACGGGATTTAAGAGAGTTGCCCAAATTTTAAAAGGAGTTGATATAGATAAACTCAGTAATTTAAATCCAGCACTTTTTAAAGAAAAAGAAGAAAGAGAGCTTTATTCTAAAATTGTAGAACTTTCTCCTAAGTTAAAGGATCTTCTGGTCAATAGAGAATACGTTCAATATCTTGAAATGCTTCTTGAATTTAAAGAATTAATTGACAGATTTTTTGACAATGTTTTTGTTATGGTAGAAAATAAGGAATTAAGAGAAAATAGACTTAAATTGCTGGCAGAGATCTCATTTTTGTTTAATTCTTTTGGAGATTTAGCCGCACTTATATAATTTTTTAAATTTTAAGCTACTTATTTAAAAAATGCGCAGAATTATTAT
Organism: Thermodesulfobacterium sp.; assembly: GCA_021163085.1. GTDB lineage: Bacteria > Desulfobacterota > Thermodesulfobacteria > Thermodesulfobacteriales > Thermodesulfobacteriaceae > Thermodesulfobacterium. The sequence continues at coordinate 11,775 of JAGGXL010000090.1, forward strand.
AGGAACTGCTGGTCACATAGATCACGGAAAAACAGCTTTAGTAAAAGCTCTTACCGGAATCGATACAGATCGTTTAAAAGAGGAAAAAGAAAGAGGTATAACTATTGATATAGGATTTGCTAATCTTGTTTTGCCTTCAGGAATACTTGCAGGGATTGTTGATGTTCCCGGGCATGAGAGATTTATAAGAAATATGGTGGCTGGAGCCACTGGTATAGATTTGTTGATTTTGGTAATTGCTGCAGATGAAGGAATCATGCCTCAGACTAAAGAACATCTGGAGATTTGTGAACTCCTCGGAATTAAAGACGGGGTGGTAGTGATTACAAAAATAGACCTTGTGGAAAAAGAATGGTTAGAGCTTGTCAAAGAAGATGTGACTAATTTTTTAAAAAATACTTTTTTGAAAAATGCACCTGTTATTCTCTTTTCAGCTGTTACCGGAGAAGGCAAAAATGAACTTTTAAAGGTCTTAGATGAAGAAGCTTCTAAAATTATTATGAAACCAGAAGATCAACCTTTTAGATTGCCAATAGATGGTGTTTTTACCGTAAAAGGCTTTGGAACTGTGGTAAGAGGAACCGCTATTTCGGGAAAAGTAACTCTTAATCAGGTATTGAAAATATATCCCAAGGAAATAGAAACCAAAGTAAGAAATATTCAGGTTCATGGTAAAAATGTGGAAATCTCTTATGCGGGTATGAGAACAGCTCTTAATCTTCAAGGAGTGGAAAAAGAACAAATAGAAAGAGGTAATGTTGTTGCAGAACCAGGAGTTTTAAAACCTTCTCAATGGTTGGATATTAAACTCACATCTCTTAAAGATATAAAGTATCCAATAAAAAACTTCGAAAACCTGCTTTTTTATGTAGGAACTACTGAAGTCATTGGTAAGGTTATTCTTTTTGGAAAAGATTATTTAGAACCTGGACAAACGGATATAGCTCAGATATTTCTGCAAAAACCCGTTACAGTATGGAGAGGCGACAGATTTATTTTAAGAAGAGCTTCTACAAATACCACTGTAGGTGGAGGAGAAATAATAACTCCTGTATCTTATAGAAGAAAAAGAACTAAACCATGGGAAAGAAAAGAGTTGGAATTTATCTCCCAGGCAGATCCTTTAAATCTGATTCAATATTATATAGAAAAGAAAGGATTCTTGGGAATTGCGGAAAAGGACTTGCAACTTCTTGTATCTATTTTTGGTAAGAATTTTGAGAAGCTAATTGAAAAACTTTCTCACAAAATCATAAAGCTAAAGGAAGGAGAAAAGAATTTTTATTTCTCTACGAAGTCTAAGGAGGAACTTCAGAACAAAATAATTGAAACGCTTAAGAAATATTATGAGAGTAACCCTTTTAGCCCCGGAATAACAAAAGAGCTGTTAAAAAGCAGGATATCTTCTTTTATTTCTGATAGTTTTTTTAACTATGTAATAGAACAACTCATTCAAAAAAATATTCTTACCAAGGAAAAAGAGATTTTATCTCTTTCTGAATTTAAAAAAATAAGAATAACAGAAAAAGAAGAATTTAGAAAACAAATAGAAGAAAAATTATTAAAAGAGGGAATAACTCCCAGAAATTTCGAAGATATAATTTTAGAATTTAGGGATAAATATAAAGCTGCTAAAGAGCTTTCACAAACCTTATTAAGAGAGGGAATCCTTGTTAAGATTTCAGAAAAATTAGTTTATCATAGGAAGGTATTAGAAGAAGTTGAGAAAAAAGTAATAGATTTTTTAAGTAAAAATAAAGAAATGACTTTATCTGATTTTAGATCAATACTTGGTTCTAATGTGAGTAGAAAATATTTAATTCCTCTGGCAGAGTATCTTGATAAAAAGAAAATAACTTTAAGATTGGGAGATAAAAGAGTTTTGAGAAAAAGATTTTAACTTTGACTTCTTTTGGTTTTAGAAGTTTTTGCTTTTTTTGTTTTTTTTTTCTTTGCTTAATTCATAAAGTTTTTTTAATCCTGTAACAACTGCTTTATGAAATTTTTCTGGTTTTTCCCCTGTGATAATTTCTATTACATCGTCTATAGTTTCTACCGCATAGATATGAAATTTTCCAGCTTCAATATCTTCCAATACTTCGTCATCAAGAAGGATGTTGTCAAAATTTTTAGCAGGCACAATTACTCCCTGTTTACCTGTAAATTTAATAAGTTTACAAATTTTGTAAAATCCTTCTATTTTCTCTTTTATCCCGCCTACTGGTTGCACATTACCAAATTGATCAATGGAGCCGGTTACTGCTATATCCTGCCTTATAGGAATTTTGGAAATAGCAGAAAGTATAGCCATAAGTTCTGCAGCAGAAGCACTATCTCCTTCTACAGGTTCATAGGACTGTTCAAAAGTAAGGGTGCAGGAGAGTTGAAGAGGAAAATCGGTGCTGTATCTGTTGTATAAGTAAGAAGATAAAATAAAAACTCCTTTTGAGTGAATAGGTCCACTCATATCAATTTCTCTCTCTATATTTACAATCCCCTTAGCTCCTGAAAATACATTAGCTGTAATTCTTGAAGGTTTACCAAAGCTATGGTCTCCAAGAATATATATGCTTAAACCATTTATCTGTCCTGGTTTTTTGCCCTCTATATCTATTATTATTTTTCCTTCTTTTATGAGCTCTCTGATTTTTTCCTCTATTAAATTAACTCTAAATATTTTTTCTTTTAATGCCTGTTTTATTTCTTTATCACTAATTATTTCGTTTTTAGAAAGTATGTTTGCTTCTCTTAATAAATCTATAAAATTTTCCAAAATAATGTTAATTTTTTTTCTGCTTCCTGCCTGATATACTGCGTATTTAAATATTTCAGAAAGACCGGAGGTATCAAGATTTTTAATATTTTCCTCTTCAATAATTTTTTTAATAATTTTAGGAAAAGCTTCTACCACTTCTTCATTTATATCTATTACAGGATTAAATTCCGCTTTTATTTTAAAAAGTTCGGTAAACTCTTTATCATAAAGTGTTAAGAGACGATAAAGATATGGTTCTCCAATTAAAAATACCTTTACTGAAAAAGGAACCGGTTCTGGAAGAAGCCCTATATGAGGGACTGGAATTTCTTCAGACATACCACCCATAATGTAAAGTTTTTTATGTAACAAAGTTCTTTTTAGCAAAAACCATATATATGGATTTTTTAAAATTTCCAAAAGATCTAAAACCAGGTATCCACCATTAACTTTATGAAGGGTTCCTGGAGCAATACTTAAATGATCAGCATAAAGTATTCCCATTTCTGCTCTGTAATTGATTTGTCCGAAAAGCCCTTTTAAAGTGGGAACTTTTTCGTATATTACAGGAACACCATTTGTTTTGGTATTATCAACCAATACATTTACTCTAAAAATATTTAAAGCTCGGTTAATATTATTTTGAATAACCACATTGCCTTTTGCCTTTTCCCATTCAATAAAAAGATGTATATTTTTTACTATTTCATCTTTAATCTCCGAAAGAAATTCTTTTGCACTTTCTATCTCTTTGAATTCTTCTTCTGCTTTTTCAAAAGCTTTGTTTACCAGATTAGTAGCTATTTTTTTTCTTAATTTGGACAGATTTTCTCCTAAGGAGCTATCAAGTTCACGGAGTTTTCTCATATAGTCTCTAAAAATAGGGTCAAAGGCGTTTAAATTTTTCTGATATTCTTCCCTAATTTGAGGATTTTCCAGTAGTTTTTCTTGTGGAACAGGAGTTTCAATCTTAAACATGGGAAGTAGCCTTACACCTTCAGGACCAAAAAGAACCATTAAATTGTATTTTTTAGCTTCTTCTATAAGTTCATTTATTATTTTTTCTTTCTGAAGATCTATTTCCTTAGTGATGGAACTGAGTTCATCTTCATATTCTTTACCTTCAAAAGCTTTAAAAGTTTCCCTTTTTAAAAATTCTAGAATTTCTTCCACATGATCAGCCAGTTTTTTCCCATATCCTGCTGGAAGTATTATAGCTTTTGGTTTGTAAGGATCTTTAAAATTATTCACATAACATATATCAGAAGGTTTTTCTTTTGTTGGAGCTATTTCTTGAAGTCTTTTAAGGGTGTATCTACTCCTTCCAATACCATTAGGACCGCATATATATACATTATAACCTTCCTTATCAAGTTGTAAGGCTAAATCAAAGGCTTTTTCAAGCCTCTCCTGTTGAAGAAAAATTTCCTCTTCAGGATAATTAGAAGTTCCAGAAGGGAATTTAAATTCAAGTTTGAGATTTTCAGAAGAAAGCTTTTTCCAAGCCATTATAAGTTAAAATTTTAAAGAAATATTTTAAAAATACAAGGTCTTTTGGTTGCAATTTTGCTTAAAGAAAGTAAAATTTTATTTTTATGAAATTTTAAAAATGGAGTTAAATTTATGAAAAAGTATCACATGACTTTAGCTGAAAAAATTTTAGCAAAAAAATTAAATAGATCTTTTGTAGAGGCTAGAGAGTTAGTCGAAGTCCCGGTAGATTTGACCTTAGCCAATGATATAACAGGTCCTTTAGCTATAAAAACTTTTGAATCAACAAAAATTGGGAAAGTTTTTAATCCAGAAAAAATTGCTTTGGTGATGGATCATTTTACTCCTAATAAAGATATAAAAAGTGCTGAACAAGTTAGAATTTGCAGAGAATTTGCAAAGAAATATGGGATTTCTCACTATTATGAAGGAGGCAATTGTGGTATTGAACATGCCCTTCTTCCAGAGCTTGGGCTTGTAGGACCTGGAGATATTGTAATAGGAGCGGATAGTCATACTTGCACTTATGGTGCTTTAGGTGCTTTTGCAACAGGAGTTGGTTCAACTGATCTTGCAGCTGCATGGATTACTGGAAAAATCTGGTTTAAAGTTCCAGAAAGTATTAAGTTTGTTTATTATGGAAAATTCAACCCCTGGGTTACAGGAAAAGATCTTATTCTTTATACCATAGGTGATATAGGAGTTGACGGGGCACTTTACAAGGCTATAGAGTTTACAGGAGAGGTTATTAAAAAACTCTCTATGGCTGAAAGATTTACTATGGCAAATATGGCAATTGAAGCAGGGGGGAAAGTTGGTTTAATAGAGGCTGATAAAAAAACTTTAACATACATAAAAAATCGTTTTAAAAGGACTCCTCTTGTTTTAAAAGCCGATAAGAAAGCCAAATATGTAGAGATTAGAGAATATGATATATCCAAAATAGAACCTGTCGTTGCCCTACCCCATCTTCCTTCAAACGTAAAAGCAGTAAAAGATTTATCTGAAAAAATCTTTATTGATCAGGTGGTAATTGGTTCCTGCACCAACGGTAGGATTGAAGATTTAGCCATAGCAGCAAAGATATTAAAAAATAGGAAAGTGAATACCAATGTAAGATGTATTATTATTCCTGCAACTCCAAACATCTACTATCAGGCATTAAAAAAAGGCTATATTAGAGTTTTTATAGAAGCTGGAGCTATTGTATCTCCTCCTACCTGTGGTCCCTGTCTTGGAGGACATATGGGAATTTTAGCCAAAGGTGAAAAAGCTGTAGCAACTACTAATAGAAATTTTGTAGGAAGAATGGGACATCCTGAAAGTGAAGTTTACCTTGCGAGTTCTGCAGTTGCTGCTGCAAGTGCAGTGCTTGGTTACATAGCAACACCAGAGGAATTAGGTGTAAAATGGTAGAGGAGGACCTAAAAATGGATAAGATTAAAGGAAAAGCATGGAAATTTGGAGATAACATAGATACAGATGTAATAATTCCTGCAAGATACTTAAATACTACAGATCCTGAAGAATTAGCTAAACATTGCATGGAAGATGCAGATCCAGAGTTTTCCAAAAAAGTGAATGAAGGAGATATTATTGTTGCGGGAAAGAACTTTGGGTGCGGTTCTTCTCGTGAACATGCTCCTATTTCAATAAAAGTTTGTGGAATAGCCTGTGTTATTGCTGAAAGTTTTGCAAGAATTTTTTATAGGAATGCTTTTAATACCGGGCTTTTAATTTTAGAATGTCCAGAGGCTACAAAAGAGACCGAAACAGGAGATGAACTGGAAATCTATCCAGAAGAAGGAAAAATAATAAATTTAACTAAAAATAAAACTTATATTACTAAACCATTACCTGCTTTTATGAAAGAAATTCTTGATGATGGTGGACTCATTCCTCATATTATGAAAAAATTTAAACTTCAATAAAAGATGAAAATAGAAAAAGAGAAAGCAGACTTTTATACTCTCTGGGAAATTATTAAAACTTTAAGAGGTGAGAATGGCTGTCCCTGGGATAGAGAGCAAACACCTCAAACCTTGAAAAAGTATCTTATAGAAGAAGCCTATGAAGTTTTAGAAGCCATAGATAAAAACAATCCAGAAGAAATAAGAGAAGAACTTGGAGATCTTTTATTTCTGCTTCTTTTTATTATATATCTTTACGAAGAAAAGAAACTTTTTACTTTAAAAGAGCTTCTTTATTTAACAGCTCAAAAGATGATCCGTCGTCACCCACATGTATTTGGAAAAGAAGTTGCTAAAAGTGCTGAAGAGGTAATATACCAATGGCAAAAAATTA
>JAGGXL010000084.1 GCA_021163085.1 Thermodesulfobacterium sp.
ATCTTTTAATTTTATCTTTTTGCTTTTGGGAATTTTAAACTTTATAAACCATCCTTTTAACTTAAGAACTTTATTTTTAACCTTGGCTACTTTCTCCTTTTTGATGCTCAAATATAATCTTGAAAACATGCAGAATATAAAAGAATTTGAGTTTTTTTATTCTATAAAAGGAACCTTTCTTAAAAACCATAAAAGCTTTGTAAAATTTATTTCAATATTTTTTGCAGCTCTCGGTGTAGTAAGTGGCTTTCTCTACCATCCTAGAATACTGACTCTTTTTGCAGTTATACTAATCTTAAACCAGGTCTTATTAAAGACAGTTCTTTATTTTTTGATAGAACCTCTTCTCCTTACTGGAATTTCTTTATTTTTGTATCCTTTCTGGAATTTTTCTTTCATCTTGATATTTTTGCAGGCTATTTTTATTCTTCTTTTCCTTCGCCTTTATTTTGAATCAGTTTATTTTCACACAGATGGATTTCTTCCTTCAAATTTCCTGTACTCTTACTTGGGTTATAAAGAAGATAAAATATATAAATTTATGGTAATCCTTATTATTCTGGGAGTGCTTTTTTCTTTACCCCTCATTTATATAAACAAACTGTATGCTCTCTTTTTGATTCTTTGGATATTGGCTTATAAGCTTTTACTTATTATAAAAAAAAGACCACTTGGACAGATAGTATATTTAGAAACTCTTTCCTTAATTTTGCCCCTTTCTTTTATTCTATTAAGCTTGCTTTAAATTGGCCATGTTTGATGAAAAAGATTATTTTTACATGGAAGAGGCCTTAAAAGAGGCTGAACTTGCCTTTAAGGAGGATGAAGTACCAATTGGAGCAGTAATTGTGAGTCCCGAAGGGGAAACAATAGGAAGAGGGAGAAACCAAATTATTAAATTTTGCGATCCCACAGCCCATGCTGAAATTTTAGCTATAAAAGAAGCTTGCAAAAATTTAAAAAATTATAGACTTATAGGGTGTAAAATGTATGTTACACTGGAGCCATGTCCAATGTGTGCTTATGCCTTGGTGCTTGCAAGAATTGAAGAAGTTATTTTTGCGACAAGAGATGAAAAGGGAGGAGCCTGCAAAAGTATTTACAATATAGTAGAAGATAAAAGGCTAAATCACCAAGTAAAAATAAGGGAAGGGATTTTAAAAGAAAAAGCACAAAAATTGTTAAAAGATTTTTTCAAATCTAAGAGATGAGTTTTTCTTCTAAATATATACAAACCCTGTTTTTACCAAGTTTTTTAGCCTCATACATAGCCCTGTCTGCTTGCTCAATAACTTCTAATACATCTTCATTTTTATTATATAAAGATATTCCAATACTCACAGTAATTTTAACTCCAGACAACTCTCTCATTTTTATCTTCTCCACACTTTTTCTCAGGCGTTCCCCTAATTTTTTTGCATCCTCTAAATCGCATCTGTAAGCTATGACAAGAAACTCTTCTCCTCCATATCTTATAACTTCATCTGTAATCTTTACATTACTTCTCAATACTTTTCCTAATTTTTGCAATACTTTATCTCCTATTACATGACCAAATTTATCATTTATATTTTTAAAATTATCTATATCTATCATCAAAAAAGATACAGAACTATTAACTTTACTTAACCGATGGCTTAATAAATTTAAAAAGGCTCTATTGTTTACCTTTGTTAAAGGATCTATGTAAAATATATCAGGAAATTTTTTGGCTATATCTCTTATACTTAATATCCCTACCAGTCTCTTTCTTCTATCAACAACTGGTAAATGACTTATTTTAAACTTGTTCATCAAACCCAGAGCGTCGAAAAAGGATTTGTTATAATAAACGGTTATTAAAGAATCTCTATTTTTATCAAGTACTTTTAACACATTTGAAATAAAATTGCTGTATAAATTCAAATAACATATTCTTGGTAAATCTCTTAAGGTTATTATCTGAAAAGGCTTTTCTTTTTCAACAATAATAACACTTCCTATATCGTACTTTTTAAATGCTTCAAAAATATCTTCTATCCTATCATCCAGTTTAAGAGTTACAGGGTCAGCTTTCATAACATCTTTTACTCTCATTGAACATCCCTAATTTTGTAATTTTTAAAATTAAAATATAATTTTAAAACTATAATATAATTTTAGCAAGTATTTCTTAATGTTGATAGTTATTTAATCTCTTGACAAAGAAAAGAAGGGTTTTAAGTTTAAGGTTAAGGAGGAGTGCCCGAGCGGACGAAGGGGGCCGACTCGAAATCGGCTAAGGGAGGTAATCCTCCCTTCGGGGGTTCGAATCCCTCCTCCTCCGTTATTTTTTGTTCCATAGAGTAGCCCTTGAGAACTTCTAAATCTACTAAATCAAATATCTTAAAACTTTTAAAAACTAATAAAATAATTTCTGGAGAAGATATTGGTAAGGCTCTCGGTATCTCAAGAACTGCTGTTTGGAAACATATCCAAGTTTTAAAAAATAAGGGATATAAAATAAAAAGCACACCTAAAGGTTACATGTTAATAAATAATTTAGATTTATTAAATGAAGAAGAATTAGCAGACCTTCCTTATAAAATTTACTATTATAAAGAAATTACATCCACAATGGATGTTGCAAAGAAAATTGCGGAAAAAGGAGAAGAAGCCCTTATAATTGCTGAAGTTCAAACCAGAGGGAAAGGAAGACTTGGCAGAATTTGGCATTCCCCAAAAGGCGGAATCTGGATGAGTTTAATTGTAAGACCTTCTTTAATCTTAAAAGAAGCTTATCTTTTAACCTATATAGCAAGTTTAGCTACTGCTTTAGCTATTGAAAAGACATCAGGAATAAGAGTTTCTCTAAAATGGCCTAATGATGTGATTTACAAAAAAGATAAAGAAGAAAAAAAACTTGCTGGAATCCTTCTTGAAATAAAAGCTGAAATTGATCAAATAAACTATGCTATTATAGGTGTTGGAATAAATGTAAATAATAAGATAGGGATACTTGAATCTCAGGCTATTTCATTAAAAGAAATTCTTGGAAAAGAAATTAAAAGAAAAAATATAGTTATGGAATTTATAAAAATTTTTAAAAACTTACTCAAAAGTGAAGCTAAGGAAATTTTGAATTTATGGAAAAATAAAAATCTTACCTTGGGAAGGAAAGTAAAAATCTTACATCCTGAAGGAGAAAAAATAGGATTAGCTTTAAATATTTCTGATGACGGAGCACTTATTTTAAAAACAGAAACAGATGAAATTTTAAAGATTTACTCTGGAGATTGTATTCACTTAAGACCTGTTTTATAAGTTTATAATTACTATGGTTGGCTCTTTACAGTTATAAATTACTGCTGAACTTACCCCTCCCATTATAAGATCTTTTAGGGGTGATCTACCTCTTCTTCCTAAAAGAACCAGATCATAGTCATTTTCTTTTATTTCTTTAATTATTCCCTCTGAAGGTATCCCTATCAGAATTTGTTTATAAATAAGCTTATCTGAAATATACTCATCTAAAAACTTCTTTCTGGAAAACGAAAGAGTTTCCTCTGCCTCTTTTTCAGGATCAATCCCCTGTTCAAGCCTTTCATAGTATACATCAAGATTAATAACTCTTAACAACTTTACCTCTTTTATTTTTTTAGCTATTCTTTTTACTAAAT
>JAGGXL010000186.1 GCA_021163085.1 Thermodesulfobacterium sp.
ATATATTCCTATAGCTGAAAAAAGATTATTTAATTTAACAAAAATTTTTTACCCAGAAATTTATAAGCTCTTTGAAAAATTCTTTAACAAAAAATAATAAAAGGGAGGGAAATAATCCCTCCCTTTTTAAATTAGAGTATAATTAAAGACTATTCTTCTTTCTTAAAAGCTTCTTCTACTCCAATTCCAACACCTGGAATTCCAAACATTACTGTACTTCCAGAAGAAAAATATTCAAGTTTACCCTCTCTTACCAATTCATTAGCGGCATTCTTAATTTCACGAGGACTTACTCCAGGAAGATCTCTTTGAATATCCTTTAAATAAACCTTGCTCTTTCCTCCCTTTTTTACTTTTGCTTCTATAACTTCAAGAATTTTTGCTTTAAGTTCCTCTTTTGTCATCTCTCCAACTCCTTTCTAATTTTATTTTTTTATGTAGTAATCTTCTAATTTAGTTTTTACATGTTTAGTGAACTTAAAATGAGTAGAAGTTCTGTAAGTAGTATAAGCCAACCTGTAATCATCTATACATTTCTCAGTAAATGGAATGTCAGTCAATTCAAAGAATTTTTCCCATCCAATTCTCTCAATCCAGTCACCAACTCTTTCATATTTTCTAGCATGTTTAGAATAAACTTCAAGAATTTGTTTTACCCATTTTACAGTAGTTGGCCAGCGCGGAGGTTCATTAGGAATTCCTGTAAGAACAACTCTTGAAAATCTTGGAGGTGTAATTCTATTAGAAACTTTTCCACCTACCACTATGGTAACACAATCTCCCTCTCCATCAGCAAGGGGCATAGCAGGACACATAGTATAACAGTTTCCACAAAACATACAACGCTCAACATTAACTCTTACAGTTTTCTTTTTCTCTCCATTTATTTCAACTGTTGCAGGTCTAATAGCTCCAAGAGGACAAGCAGCTACAGCTAAAGGTATCTCGCATACTGCTGATATTCTATCATCTTCTACAAAGGGCGGTTTTCTGTGAACACCAACAATAGCAATGTCAGAAGCATGAACAGCTCCACACATGTTTAAACAACATGCAAGAGCTAATTTTGTCTTGGCAGGAAGCTTGTGAGATCCAAAGTAATCAAAAATTTCATCCATTAATGATTTTACTATACCAGAAGCATCAATAGCAGGAGTATGACAATGAATCCATCCCTGAGTATGAACAATATTACTTACTGCTGCTCCGGTTCCACCAATAGGAAGTTTATAAGATCCATTGGGATGTTTTCTGTTCTTGAGATCTTCAAGAAGTGCTTTTAATTTTTCTTCTGAATCTACAATAAATTCTACATTATTTCTTGTAGTCCAGCGAACATATCCATCACAATACTTATCGGCTATTTCACAAATTTCTCTTATGTAATCAATGGTTTCTAAACGAGGAGTTCCGCACCTCACAACATAAACAACATCTCCTGTTTCAGAAATTCTTTTTATTACTCCAGGCTGAATAATCTGATGAGATTTCCATTTCCCAAAGTTTTTCTGAATAATGGGTGGCATAAATTGCCAGAAATAGGGGGGTCCTATATCAGTAATTCTATTTTCCATTGGTTTCTTAGGATTATAAAGTTTTTCTGCCACATCAGGATAATATGGTTCTTGAAATACAGGGTCCATTTGATCTTTAAATTTCCCATCTACCTCTTCATATTTATTCCATAATTCTTTTAACCTTTCAATTGCTTTTTCATCAGCCATTTTAACCTCCTTTATTTAATAATTTTTTTATTAATTCTTATAAATAATTTTTTTATTAATTCTTATAAATTTCACTTTTAAGTAGGATGACGTTTTCTAAATTCAGCAAGATCTCTTTTCCAACCACCAGGAACTTCTTCTTCTCTCCAGAAGATATAAGGTTCAGAACGAGGTATTCTAATATGCTGTGGTATAGGTTCAATTCCAAGTACATCTACCAAGAATCTATTTAACCCTACTCTCTGAATTAGTTCTCCTACTCTTTCACGGTTTTTACCAACTTCCATCCAATAATCCCAAATCTTATAAACTAAATCTTTTATATCATCATAAGGGGGCTCAGTTTTTATAAATGGGGCAAGAACAGTTGAAAGCTGAGCACCTTCTAAAATAACAGATTTAGCTCCAATTAATAAACAAATTCCTCTATCATCTCCTGGTTTTAAGGCTTCAGGCATAACAGCTATACAATGCATACATCTATTACATTCTTTATTATTAATATAAAGTTTTTGTTCTTTTTCATCCCAATACATACACTGGGTTGGACAAAGATCGATTACTTCTTTTTTAATGTCAAAAGGACCCCAGTCTCTATCAGAAAAAGCACCAGCATTTGGTGGAATCTCACCATTTACATAGGCTCTAACAGCCTCTTGATCAATTTTTATATCGTCTCTCCAGGTTCCAATAAAAGATAGGTCAGCTCTTGCAACTGCTGCTACACAATCAAGTGGACATCCTGAAAATTTGAATTTAAATTTGTAAGGAAATGCTGGACGATGAAGCTCATCTTGAAAATGCATAGTTAATTCATAATCCATATCTTGAACATCAAATAAAGCCCATTGACAAAGGGATTTACCCATACAACAAGCAGGACTTCTTAAATTAGAGCCAGAACCTCCAAGATCCCAATGTAATTGATGTGTTAAATCATAAAAAATATATTCCAATTGATCGGTTACAGTTCCAAGAAGAACCATATCACCTGTTGAACCGTGAAAATTAACAAGTCCGCTACCACGATGTTCCCACATTTCACAAAGCTTTCTTAAAGCTACAGTATTATACCACTTTCCTGCTGAATGATGAACACGGAGAGTGTGAAATGCCCAAATTGCTGGAAATTTTTCCTGTTGGTCAGAATAACGCCCGATAACTCCTCCACCATAACCAAAAACTCCAACAATCCCGCCGTGTTTCCAGTGTGTCTCTTTGTGCTTATAAGAAAGCTCTAACTGACCCATAAGATCAAATGCAGCTTGCTTTTTGTGGTTCTCACCATAAGTATAAATATCATCTACAAAACTTGGCCAAGGACCTTTTTTTAGCTCATCAACCATTGATGTGTCATGTTTTTTTACCTCACCCATAATAACCTCCCTATAGTTTTTTGGATATAAGATATTTTACGGTTATTCACTTTTAAGTCAAGAATAAAAAAAACCAATTATCGGAAAAGCTTTCTAAATTTCTCGTTTTTTTTTGATTTTTTTTATCTTTTTTTGTTTTTAATAAAATTATAAAGATATATTTAAATCTTTCTTTTATCCTTTTATATTTAACTTTTTCAAAAAGTATTATATATTGCATTTTTACATATTAGAGTTTAAAATTAAATCTATGGACCCCAAAGTGAAAAATCTTAAAAACTTTATAAATTTTAATCTTTCTAATTTAGAAGCTATTAAAAATTATGTAGAAAAGTTAGAAGCTAAAACTCCCCAGCCTTATTTAATATTAGAAATCATTCTCGACGTTCTTCAAAACAAACAATTACCCAAAGATGTAAGAATTTTTCTTTTAGAAAAAGCTGCTAATATTTGTGAAAAACTTTACAGGTTCAGTGAAGCTTTAGAATTATATAAAAAATTATTTCTTATATCTTCAGATCACAAATATTTAAATCAAATTGAAAAGATAAAAACTTTAAAAATTTTTGAAAGATTAAAAGATATTCTTAAAAATTTCAATCTTTCTTTTGATGAACTTTTAAAAATATATTATCAATCTTTGGAAACAAACAAAAGTATAGAAA
>JAGGXL010000147.1 GCA_021163085.1 Thermodesulfobacterium sp.
AGGTAGAACTTTATTCGGGAAGTGCAGTTAAAGGTAATATAAAAGCTAAATTTATTTATATAGAAAGAGGAGCTGGAATAAACGGACTTTGTGAAACGGATACTTTTTCTGAAAGTTCATTTCAAGAGATTTCAGAATCTCAATAAAAATTAGTCTTAATGGATCAAGAAAGATATCTTTTTGAAGTTTCTTCTGAAGAAGAGGGTAGAAGACTCGATATTTTTGTAAAAGAGAAAATTTCGAAATTAAGTAGAAGCAGAATTCAAATTTTGATAAAAGAAGGTTATGTGTTGGTAGATTTAAAACCCTCCAAAGCAAGTTACAAAGTAAAAAAGGGAGAAAAAATAGAAGTTAGTATTCCTCCTGATGAAGAAGTTGAGATTAAACCAAAGGAGATTCCTTTTGAAATTCTTTATGAAGATGAAGATATAGCGGTTATAAATAAACCTTCTGGAGTAGTGGTTCATCCAGCTCCGGGTCATCGTGATGATACATTAGTGCATGGATTACTTTTGAAGCTGAAAAATCTTTCAGGAATTGGCGGGAAAATAAGACCAGGTATTGTTCATCGTCTTGATAAGGATACATCAGGTATTATGCTTGTTGCCAAAAATGATTTTGCTCATAGAAAACTGGTGGAGTTTTTTAAAGAAAGACTAATTGAAAAAACTTATGTGGTGCTTGTGTATGGTAAAATGACTCAAAAAAAGGGCAAAATTGAGACATTTATAGGAAGACATCCTGTAGCTCGCAAAAAAATGGCGGTTTTAAAAGAGGGGAAAATAGCTATTACTTTTTATGAAGTGTTGGAAAACTTTAAAAAAGGTTCTCTGGTATTAGCTAAACCAGTTACAGGAAGAACTCATCAAATAAGGGTTCATTTTTCACATATAGGGCATCCAGTTTTAGGAGATCTTATCTATGGTGGATTAAAACATGATATTCCCAGACCCCCAAGATTAATGTTACATGCTTACGAAATATGTTTTGAACATCCAAGAACTTCTCAAAAAATGAGATTTAAAGCTTCAATTCCTGAGGAGTTTCAAGAATACATTAAGAGTTTGAAAAATCTGAAATGAAAAAAATAGCAATAACAGGGAATTTAGGAACTGGGAAAACTACAATTTTAAAAATCTTGCAGGATCTGGGATTTTCTACTTTTTCTTGTGATGAAGCAGTGAAAGAACTTTACAAAGACCTGAATGTGAAAGAAGAAATTGTAAAAATTTTCGGGAAAGAAATTTTTGAATCAGAAGGGGAAATTAATAAAAAGAAGATTTTAGAGAAAATTTTAAGGGATCAGGAGCTGAAAAAAAGATTGGAAAGTATTTTACATCCTTTGGTTAAAAAGAAACTTTTAGAGTTTATAAAAGAAAAAGAAAAAGAAAAAGTCATTTTTGCAGAAGTTCCCCTTCTTTTTGAAATAGAATGGGAAGGACTTTTTGATGAAATATGGGTAGTTAGTTGTTCTGAAAAAACACAAAAAGAGAGAATTGCTAAAAAAGGGTTAGATAAAGATATAGGTAGTGAAATTTTAAAATTTCAGCTCCCTCTTAAAGAAAAGGAAAAAAGAGCACATAAAATTATTTTTTCTGAAAAAGACATAGAAGAGTTAAAAGAAGAGATTAAAGAGATGCTAAAGGAGTATTTAAAAGATTAAAACCTTCCTCTGTATAAAAGTGAAATAAAAAAGAATTTCCCAATTTTTTAACTTTTATGTCTCTTAAAAAAAGGGCATCTTTAAGGCTTTGAAGAGGTTTTCTTTCAATTGCAAATATTCCTTTTTTGTCACCTATTATTACAGGTCCCACGAAATAAAAGATCTCATCTACCAGATTTTCTTCTAAAAAGTTGCCGTAAATTTTGGCTCCACCTTCAACAAGCAGAGAAGATATTTTGTTTTTTGTACATTTTTCTAAAAGAGCATTTAAATCTATTTTTTCTTCTTTTAAGGGAAGTTTCCAAACTTCAACCCCTCTTTCTTTCAAAATTTTTTCTTTTTGAGGATCTACCTTTTCTCCACAGGCTATAATTGTTTTTTTTGTTTCAGTTACATTAAAAATTTTAAACTCAGTGTCCAAACTTAGATGAGTATCCAGAACAATTCTTATGGGATTTTTACCTTTTGTAAGTCTGCATGTTAATTCTGGATCGTCCTTCAACACTGTATTTTTCCCTACCAATATAGCGTCGCAGATGTGTCTTAGCTTATGAGCAAATTTTCGGGCTTTTTCTCCTGTAATCCATTTAGAGTCACCTGTAGAAACTGCTATTTTCCCATCGAGACTTGATGCAACTTTCATTATAACCCATGGTCTTTTTTTCAGGATATAGCTAAGAAAAAATCTGGTAAGAACTTTTACCTCTTTTTCAAGGACTCCTGCCTTTACTTCAATTCCTTTTGATTTTAGATAATCAAGACCACCCTTAGCCAAGGGATTGGGATCTCTTATCCCACAGATAACCTTAGAGATGCCTGCTTCCAGAATTTTTTCTGTGCAGGGAGGTGTTTTTCCGTAGTGTGAACAGGGTTCCAGAGTAACATAAAGTATAGCTCCTTTAGCTTTTTCTCCTGCTTTTTTAATTGCTTCAACTTCTGCATGAGGTAATCCATATTTTTTGTGATATCCTTTAGCTATAATCTTTTTAGTAACAGGATCTACAATAACTGCTCCTACTGAAGGATTAGGAGAAGTCCATCCAAGTCCCTTATAAGCTTCTTTAATGGCAATTTTCATAAAAAATTCATCTGAAAGTATTTTTAAATTGGAATCCATAGAAATGGAGTCTTATCTTCTCCTGGGTTTTAAAGCTGATATATAAAGCTGATTTTGCAACTTGGTCCAGTTAATTTCCTTAGATTCTTTATTAAATTTTTGTTCTTTGGTCAGTTTAATTTTTTCTACTATTTTATAGTAGTATTCACTTTCTTCTAAATTTACAGGTCCTTTCCTGATTTGATTCAGCTGGAAAATAAGCGCTGCTAATTTTTTTACTTTTAAATAAGCATCTCCTACTTCCTCATCTAAAAGCTCTTCTAATCTGGAGATTTCTTTTTTTAATTCCACTTCTTTTGGCAAAAAGCCTGCGTTTTTCAAAATTTTATAGACTACTCTTAAATCCTCAGGAACAAAAGGATCATCTTTTAATTCAACAGGTTTTCCTTTAAACTCTAAATCATCAAAGAGTCCTTCTTCCATAGCTCTACGAATTCTTTCTTCAGCAATTTTTTTGAAAATAATAAGGCTCATTTTTCAGTGTTTAACTGATAGAGTTTATACTGCGCAAATCCTCTATTTTTGACATTAGGATCATTTATGTATTTTTGATAATATTCTTTTGCTAAATCAGTTTTTCCAAGTTTTTCCGCAAGTCTTGCTATATCCAAATATATTAAAAAATTCAAATCTGGCTGGATTTTAGAAATTTTCTGATAAATTTTTAAAGCTTTATTCAAATCTCCTTTTATTTCTAAAATTTTAGCCTTTCCATATAAAATTATTCCCTTAATTTTCTTAGGATATTCTTTTTCTATTTCATTTATGAGTTTTTTTACTTCCTGATAATTTTTTTGGTAAAAATAGTAATCCAATAAAAGAAGAGATGCCTGAAGAGCAGCTGAAGTTCCTTTATATTTTTCTTTTATTTCTTTTAGAGCAAGAGGTATATTTGAGCTTTCTGTAACTTCCATTAATTTTAAAGAGGCTTCTTTTTCTTTTTTAGATTTATAATAAGTAAAACCACCCCATAAAAGACCTATTATTATAAAAATAAATATGATGGTAAGGACTGTTCTTAAATGTTTTTCAAAAAACTGAACCAATTTTTCGTGAAAATGAATTAAGCTTTCAGAGAGTTCCATTTTGAGAACCTCTTAATCTTCTACTCCTCCAAAGTAGTCTTCCCATTTAAAAATTAAAGGCTCTACCCCTTCTTTTAAAATTTTGTGGTCTGTTATTTCACCAATAACTATTATATGATCACCTGCTTTACACTCACTAATAACCTGACATTCAAAATAAGCTATAGCATCTTTCAACACAGGACAACCGTTTAAAGAGTAATTATAAGCCACATTTTCAAACTTATTTGTGTTTCTTCCGCTTTTAAAACCAAAGTGCTTAGCAAGGTCAATTTGGTCTTTACTCAGGGTATTAATACAAAAAAGTCCTGAATTTTTAATAAATTCGTAGGTATACCTTTGAGGAGCTATAGAAATTGCAAGAAGTCTTGGCTTGAAAGAAACTTGAGACACCCAGGCAGCTGTCATTCCATTTATTTTGTTATTCATCTTTGAAGTTATAACAAATACTCCTTGAGGAATATAAGCAGAAATGGCTTTTTGAAGTCCCATTTTATTCCTCCAATTTCAAATATTCTTAAAAAAAATTTTAACATACATAAATATAATTTGCAATGTTATAATTAGATAAAGCAATTTGAGATTGGTTAAATGGATTATTTTCAAAAGAGTGCAAAAGAAGTTTTAGAACTTTTAAAAATTTCTATTAACGGATTTTCTGAGAAAGAAGCCAGAAGAAGATTAGAATTTTATGGAAAGAATATTTTAGAAAGTAAAAAGAAAAAAACCGCTTTCCAGATTTTCCTTTCTCAATTTAAAGATTTTCTCATTTTTATTCTCATAATTGCAGCTGTAATTTCAGGTTTTGTAGGAGAGTTGTTAGATACAATTACCATAGTAGTAATTCTTTTCATCAACGCTTTAATTGGATTTGTTCAGGAATATAGAGCAGAAAAAGCTATGGAAGCTTTATCTAAAATGGCTTCTCCCTATGCTGTGGTGATAAGGGAAAATAAAACAAAAAAAATATTAGCAGAAGAACTTGTTCCAGGAGACATAGTTTTGCTGGAAGCAGGTGATATTGTTCCAGCAGACATCAGGCTTTTAGAGGCTCATCAACTAAAACTGGATGAATCCCCTCTTACTGGAGAATCTGTTCCTGTTTTAAAACATACCGAACCTATTTTAGAAAAAAATGTCCCTATTTCGGAGAAGAAAAATATGGTTTTTAAGGGAACACTCGTTACCAATGGAAGAGGAAAAGGAGTTGTTGTTGCTACAGGAATGAATACAGAGCTTGGAAAGATTGCAAAGATGGTTCAAGAAGAAGAGACAAAAACCCCGCTCCAGAAAAGGCTTGCTGATTTTGGTAAAAAGCTTGGTATAGCAACTATTGTTATCTGTTTTGTTATTTTTGCTCTTGGTGTTTTAAGAGGGGAAGAACCTTTGATAATGCTTCTTACATCGGTTGCTTTAGCAGTAGCTGCTGTTCCTGAAGCTTTACCAGCTGTGGTTACCATAACCCTTGCTCTCGGTGCAAGAAAAATGGTCAATCTGAATGCCCTTGTGAGAAACTTACCTGCTGTGGAAACACTCGGTTCTGTAACCTACATCTGCACAGATAAAACAGGCACCTTAACTCAGAATAAAATGACGGTAAGAGAAATTTTTTCCTTTGAGAAGAAGCCAGATATTCTTTTTATGTGCATGGCTTTAAACAACGATGTAAAGGTAACAGAAAAAAACAAGCTTTCAGGAGATCCCACAGAAATTGCTCTTTATGAGTATGCCAAAAATAACAGATTTGATAAAACAGAGCTTCAAAAGAGTTTTCCTCGAGTATCTGAGATTCCTTTTGATCCAAAAAGAAAATGTATGACCACTGTGCACAAGAAAGAAAACAGCTACTTGGTTTTTACTAAAGGGGCTTTGGAAGTTATTCTTGAAAAATCAAGTTCAATTTTGATTGACGGGAAAGTTGAACTGATCACAGGAGAAATGAGAAAAGAACTTTCAGAAAAAGGAGAAGAATTTGCAAAGAAAGGGATGAGACTTTTAGCCTTTGCCTATAAAGAAGTGAAAAATTTTTCCGATTCTGAAAAATTTGAAAAAGATTTAACCTTTCTTGGTTTTTGTGGAATGATTGACCCCCCAAGGGAGGAGGTTAAAGAATCTATAGCCCTTTGTAAATCTGCAGGAATAAAGATAGTTATGATAACAGGAGACCATCCTTTGACAGCCTATACTATTGCTAAGGAGCTTGAAATTGTTGAAAAAAGTGAACCTATTAATGAAGTAGCTATAACAGGAAAAGAGTTGGAGGAAATGACCTTAGAAGAGTTTAAAAGAAAGGTAGGAAAAATAAAGGTTTATGCAAGAACTTCTCCTGAACAAAAATTGAAAATTGTAAAAGCTTTGCAGGATAAAGGACAGTTTGTTGCTATGACAGGAGATGGGGTAAATGATGCACCAGCTTTAAAAAAAGCAGATATAGGAATTGCTATGGGAAGCGGAACAGAAGTTGCCAAGGAAGCAAGTGATTTAATCCTTCTTGATGACAACTTTGCAACTATTGTAAAATCTGTAAAAGAGGGAAGAAAAATCTATGACAATATAAGGAAATTTGTGAAATATACTATGACAAGTAATTCGGGAGAAATCTGGACTGTGGGTTTAGCTCCATTTTTAGGACTCCCCCTACCTCTTTTGCCAGTCCACATTCTTTGGATTAACCTTATCACTGATGGGCTTCCAGGGATAGCTTTATCAGGAGAACCTGCTGAAAAGGATATAATGCAAAGACCCCCGAGATATCCAAAAGAAAGCATTTTTGCTCATGGGCTTGGGGTTCACATCATTTGGGTAGGATTGCTAATGGGTGGAGTTTCTCTTTTTACTCAAGCCTTGGCTCTTAAACTTAATATGCACTGGCAAACTATGGTCTTTTCAGTATTATGTTTAAGTCAATTGGGGCAGGTTCTTGCCATAAGGTCTGAAAAGGAGTCTCTTTTTAAAATCGGACTTTTTTCCAATAAAGTATTACTTTTTTCAGTAATTTTTAGTATACTTTTACAGCTTACTATAATATATTGCCCCATTTTTAATAAATTTTTTCACACACAGCCACTTTCTTTAAAGGAATTAATTCTTACTTTAAGTCTTTCTTCTATTGTATTTATAGCAGTAGAAAT
>JAGGXL010000121.1 GCA_021163085.1 Thermodesulfobacterium sp.
ATCCCAATCAATGTTTTACTGGAGTAATCTTTAGTTCGGATTTATATAAATTTGTCCAGAATCCAGAAGATTATTACTTAAACAAAACTGTCAGAATTTTTGGAGAAGTGAAGGAGTATAAAGGCAGGCCAGAAATCATTTTAGAGACTCCTTCTCAAATTGAAATAGGAAAATAAAACAGTTCATTAGATATTACTTACTAAAGCATTTTTTTAAGAAGAGGAATAACCTTTTCTGCTGCTTCTTCTCCGGTAGCAATTATTTTCTTTCCTTTATTAAGTCTTGTCCACCAGATAATATCAGGAACATCAGGATTAATAATTATATCTGCCTCTTTTACATTTTCCTTTGCTAAGTGGTAGCGCAACAAATTTACAGAATTTCTTAATAAGCCTACTATTGTAAATCTCTTCTGAGAAGGAGAAGAAAAGAAAGTTGTGTCTAAATTAACAGCAATTACAATATCTGCTCCCATTTTTCGGGCGGTTTTTACCGGTACTGGTTGAGAAACTCCTCCATCAACAAGATAATAATTATTATACTTCACTGGCTCAAAAACAAAAGGCATACCACTACTAGCCCTAATAGCCAAAGACAGTTTTCCTTTATCAAAAGTTACAACCTCTCCTGTATAAAGATCGGTTGCTACTGCGCGAAAAGGAATACGGAGATCTTCGATTTTAATATCCCCAATAAAATTTTCTAAAAACTTTTGGGCTTTTTGTCCTTTTACTAATCCTAAATGAAGTTTGGGGTCAAAGAAAATATTAATTAAGTCTCGATAACTAAATCGTTGGGCAAGTTTTTCAATATCAGCAATATTTCCTCTTTGAGCATATATTCCTCCCACGATGGCTCCAATGCTGGTGCCAGCGATAAAGTCAATAGGAATATTATTTCTTTCTAGAACCTTTATCACTCCAATATGAGCCAGTCCTCTTAATCCACCACTACCTAAGGCTAGACCTATTTTTTTTCTCTGTTTTTTCATATTCTTCAGATGTTATCTTGTAAAGGCTATTATATCTAAAAATATAGTATTTTTCAAATGATAAACTCAGATGTATAAAAATGAAATTGACCTCATTGTTTGTGCAATGATAAAATGTAAAAGATAAGGATGATTGCAATTTTAGAGAATTGTTTATAAAAGGTCGGAGAGAAGAATAAGAATTTAAAAATAAAATTTTATGTTACTTGCTTTGCTTTTTATCATTTTAGGAGTGATATTTTTGCTAAAGAATTTAGGAGTTGTTAATACCGGAGTTTGGGAATTGATTTGGCCAATATTTTTGATTTTGGTGGGGGTTTGGATTTTTTGGAAAAAGTATGAGTGGGAGAAGTGGAAAGAAAGAATTTGGAAAAAATTGGAATAACTCCATCTATGAAAAAGATAATGATTCAAGCAACGGGTTTCGGGACTGGAGCCGGAAAAAGTTTTTTGGTTGCTTTGCTTTGTAGAATTCTAAAAGAAGATGGATACAAAGTAGCCCCTTTTAAGGCTTTAAATTTAACCGAGGTTACTTTTTTAAAAGATAGAAGAGAGTTTGGATATTCCCAGGTTTTACAGTGTCGGGCAGCAAAAATAGAGCCCGACTTTAGAACTAATCCCTTTACAATTAAGCCAAAAGGCGATGGTCTTTTTAATATAATTTTGGAAGGAAAATGTATCAAAGAAAATTACAATCCAGAGAAAGGTTTTCTTCTTCAGGTTATAAAAAACATTTTTACTGTTGATAAAGAAAGAGAAAAGATAAAAGCAAAAATAAAGGAATGCTTTGACGATCTTTCAAAAGAGTTTGATTTCATCGTTATCGAAGGGTCAGGACCAGTAAGGATTTTTGGATTAGGTCCTTTTTCTTCTTTATTGGAAATAGGAAATATGGAAGCGGCAAAAATGGTAAATTCTCCGGTGATTCTTTTAACAGAAAATATAGATTCTGTTCCTCAAACTTTGTCGTATTTGAACCAAGAGGAGAGGAGATTGATAAAAGGAGTAATTATAAACAAATGTCCAGTAGATGATTTTTTAGAAATTGGAATTAAAGAAAAATGGGTAAATTTGGGACTAAAGAGGTTGGAAAAAGTTTACAGTAAAAAAGTAGGATTAGAAGTTTTGGGAATTTTGCCTTATTTTGAAGAGATAACTAAACTTCCGGATTTAGATCCAATTTCACCATCAGAGAAAATTTCTTTAGAAGTGTGGGAGGAAGTTCTTTCTAAAATAGCCCAAAAAGCAAGAAAATATTTAAATTTAACCAAAATTTACCAAATTGCCTCAACTTCAGAGATTTAGAAAATAGGATTTTATATATAAAACCACACATGCTATACTAAAAGGGCAAGGGATTAATTAATTTAAAAAAATATGCAAAAAACAATTCAAAACTTAGTTAAGGCTTTTATTGGAGAAAGTCAGGCAAGAAATCGTTATTCCTTTTATGCCAAGATCGCCAAAAAAGAAGGGTTTGAGCAAATAGCAGAAATTTTCTTAATTACAGCAGAAAATGAAAAAGAACATGCCAAGCAGTTGTTTGGATTGATTAATGAATTGAAAAAGAAGA
>JAGGXL010000039.1 GCA_021163085.1 Thermodesulfobacterium sp.
CACATAAAATAGCAAAAGAAGCAGTTTCAAAAGGGAAAATTCTTGCTGCTATTTGTCTTGCTCCCAGAACACTTGCTGAAGCAGGGGTATTAAAAGGTAAAAAAGCAACTGTCTGGGTATCAGAGGGGAAAACCTTAGAGGCAAAAGGAGCATATTATACCGGAAAGCCGGTTGAGGTTGACGGAAACATAGTTACAGGATCTGGCCCCCAAGCTGCAGAAGAATTTGGCAAGACTATATTAAAGCTCTTAAAGTCTCAAAAATAAAAATTTAAGCCTGATTTACCAGCTTTTTTAATTCCAAATATGTTTCTCTAACTTTATAGACAAAATTTAAGTAAAGAGGGAGTTCGGAAAGAGGTATAGCCTGAGGTCCATCACATAAAGCTTTGTCAGGCTCAGGATGAAATTCTACAAGAATAGCATTTGCACCACTTATTACACCTTGAGCTGTAACATGATAAATATCCCTTATTCCATCAGCTGATTTGATTCTTGTTCCTATAGGATGAGAGGGATCAATACACACAGGAAGCCTTGTAAGTCTTTTTACCACAGGGATATGAGCAAAATCAGTTAAATTTCTATGGGGATCTCCTAAATGGGTTCTAACACCTCTCAAACAGAAAATAATTTTGGTATTTCCTTCTGAGGCAATATATTCAGCTGCATTTAGACTCTCCTCTAAAGCAAGTCCGTATCCTCTTTTATAAAGAATTGGGAAATTCTGTTGTTTACCAACTGCTTTAAGTAATTCAAAATTTTGAGCATTTCTTGTGCCTATCTGCAAAATTACTCCGCATGGGTTTCCAGTAAGATCAAGAGCTTCCTTTATTTCATCTATATGATGTGGTGCAAGAACCTCCATTGCAATTATCTTAATTCCATACTTTCCAGCAAGATCAAATAACCAGGGAAGACATTCTTTACCATGCCCCTGGAAATCGTAAGGAGAGGTCCTTGGTTTATAAGCTCCCATACGTGCACAACATACATCATTTTCTTTTAGAGCCTTAAATATTTTTTCAGCATTTTCATAGGTATCAACTGCACAAAGACCAGCAAAAATATGAAAAGAATCTTGACTAAATTGAATACCCTTGTATTCGAAACCAAGGTCACTCAATATTCCGTGTTTTCCAAGCAATCTATATTTTGTTGTTACTTTTATTGCCTTTTCCACACCTGGTAAACTTTCTATTTCTTCAGGAGATATCATATAATCCTCCCCTATAAGATGGATCTCAAGAAGTTTTCGTGTAACACCCTGATGTTCCATGACTTTAATCTTCAAGTGGGGAAATCGCTCTAAATAAGTCATTAAAGATTTAAACTCAGGGCTTTCTTGAGTAATGTGAGGCTCCATGATAATAATCATCGTTCAACCCCCCTTTTTTGTAAAATCTATAAAATTCAATAAATCCCAAATTTAATTTTTTGCAAGCCTTTTCTTAATTGGCAAAATTTAAAAATAGGTTAAAATTTTTTTGAATTAAAAAATATGTTGAAGGAGGTGAACTTTTGAATCCGAGAATAGTTTTTTTTGATACTACATTAAGAGATGGGGAACAATCTCCTGGAGTATCTTTAGATTTAAAGCAAAAGGTAGAAATAGGGAAAGCTCTTGCTGAATTGGGAATAGATGTTATTGAGGGTGGATTTCCTATTACTTCCCCGGGGGATTTTGAGGCAGTAAAGACACTTGCTAAGGAAATTAAAGGAGTAACTATTGCTGCTTTAGCAAGAGCAAATAAAAAGGACATAGAGGTTGCTTGGAAAGCTTTAAAATCCGCTGAATCTCCGAGAATTCATACATTTATTGCTACCTCGGATATTCATTTGAAATATAAACTCAAAAAAAGTAGAGAAGAAATTTTAGAAATTGCAAAAGAAGCAGTAAAATATGCTCTTTCTCTTTGTCCAGATGTAGAATTTTCAGCAGAAGATGCTACTCGTAGTGATTGGAATTACTTAGCTAAGGTAATTTTAGAAGTAGTTAAAGAAGGAGTAAAAACTATTAATATTCCTGATACAGTAGGATATGTAATTCCTAATGAATATTATAACTTGATTAAATTTTTGGTAGAAAAACTTATCTCTGCAGGTTATGAAGAAGATCTTAGAAACGGAAATTTAAGAATTTCTGTCCATTGTCATAATGATCTTGGTTTAGCTGTTGCTAATTCCATTTCTGCTATTTTAGCAGGTGCAACCCAGGTTGAGGGTACAATAAATGGAATTGGAGAAAGAGCAGGAAATGCAGCTTTAGAAGAAATTATTATGATTATTAAAACCAGAAATGATTTTTTTGAGAAAAAGCTTGGCTATCCTCTTCAACTTAACATAAATACTAAAAAAATTGTTCCTATAAGTCAGCTGGTATCAAAATATACAGGAATGATAGTTCAGCCTAATAAAGCCATTGTTGGAACTAATGCCTTTGCTCATGAATCTGGAATCCATCAACATGGAGTGATTTGTGAAAGATCAACTTATGAAATTATTAGTCCCGAAGAGGTAGGATGGACAGGTTCTGCGATTGTTCTTGGAAAACACTCTGGAAGACATGCTATAGGATTTAAATTAAAAAGTAAAGGTTGGAAATTTGATGATGAGGTTTTAAGTAAAATTTTTGAAAAATTTAAAACAGAAATAAAAGACGTGCTTAAAAAAATTGATGATGAATACCTGGAAGGTATTCTTATAGATCTTTTCTTGGAAAATCAGTATAGATATAGACTTATCTCTTCTCAGGTTATAAGTGTTCATAGTGGTTCTTTAAAGCCTATTGCTCAGGTAGAGATAGAAGATAGAAAAGAAGGAAAAAAGGTTTCAGTTGGACTTGGAGTTGGTCCTATTGATGCAGCTTATAAAGCAGTAGCAGAAGCTTTGGGTTATTCCTTTGATAGAACAGATGGAAAAAGATTTTTAAGACTTATAGATTTTCATATAAGTGCTCTTACAGGTGGAACATCAGCAGAGGGAGTATGTGGTTTGATTATTGAAGACGAAAAGGGATTAAGAACCGCAGGTCTTGGAAAAGATGGAGACATAGTTATTGCAAGCTTAAAAGCTTTACTTAAGGCTTTAAACCGTTTAGAAGCGTTTCAAGAAAAAGGAGAAGAGTTAAAAAATAGCACTCTTAGTTTTTAAAGGTTAAAGTTTTTCCAATAGATAGATTCTTTGAGTAGCTTTATTTGCCCACTCACTTTCTGGCTTTAATAGAATTATAGATCGCCACAACTCTTTTGCTTTTTCTATATCTCCTTTTTTAAAATATATCTCTCCAAGATAATACCTTGCTTCTCCAGAGGTTTTATCCAATTTAAAAGCCTGGAGAAAATAAAACTCAGCTGAATTTAAATCTCCACTACCAAGATAAATAAGTCCTAAATAAATTAAGGTTTTAGGATACCTAGAATTTTCTTTTAATGCCTCAATAAGAGTAGAAATAGCCTTCTTTTTATCACCTAACTGATAATAAGCCCAACCAAGGTTTGTACGAGCAATAAAAGAATTTACATAATAGGGATTTTTAAGAGCTTTATTGAAATATTCAATAGCCTCTCTATATTTACCTTGTAACATTTTTAAAGAACCCAGATTGTTATAAGCCTCAGAAAGGTTGGGGTCTAATCTGAGAGCTTCTTTTAAATTTTCCTCAGCTTTGGAATATTCTTTCTTTCCCATATAAACGAGTCCAAAAAGATTATAAATTTCTGGATCACACTTGTCTGCTTTTTTAGCATACTCAAGTTCTTTTAAAGCCTCTGTATAACGATTATTTTTTATATAAATTTTAGCAAGTTCTTTATGAGAAGCAGCTTTCTCTAAATAAAATTCCTTTTCAGCCTTACAGGAAAACAAAAAAGGAAATAATATTATAAGAATAAAAAATTTTCTCACAGTCTTACCCCTCTATAAATTTTATATATACTTTTCTTGTTCTTGGACCATCGTATTCAGCAAAAAATACTTTCTGCCATGTTCCAAGAACAAGCCTTCCTTTTTCAACAATTAAAATCAAAGATGGGCCTGTGAGACTTGATTTTACATGTCCTGGAGAATTGCCCTCCAGATGTTTATAACTGAAATTTTCAGGTGCCAATTTATCAAAAATATCTAAAATATCATCTTTTACTGCAGGATCAGCCCCTTCATTTACAATTATTCCTGCAGTGGTATGAGGCACATATACTACGCAAATACCATTCTTAGAAGGTAATAAATTTTCAATTTCTTTAGTAATATCTATTAACTCTACCTTTTTTCTTGATTTTATTGTGATACTTTCCATAAAGTTTTATAATATTAAAAAAAGCTTTAAAGTCAAGTTAAAATGAGAAAAATTTGGATAACATTGTTTTTTTTTATAGGTATCTTACAATTTCATAGTTTAAAAGCAGAAACTATAGTTGTGATAGATAAAGGAAGAAAAATTCTGGAACTTAAGGAGGGGGAAAAAGTTATAGCATTATACGAAGCGGGGTTTGGTCTAAAAAGTTATCTTCCTAAGGAGAAGAAAGGAGACTTTTTAACTCCAGAGGGATTATACCAGATAGTTGATATAAGAACTTCAGAGAAGTATAAATATTTTCTTGAACTTAACTATCCCAATCTTAA
>JAGGXL010000054.1 GCA_021163085.1 Thermodesulfobacterium sp.
GGGGTGAGGAAGCAGAGGCACTTTTTGAAGAAAATATTTCTTTTGAAGTAATTCCTGGGATTACTTCAGCAATTGCAGTTCCAGCCTATGCAGGAATCCCTGTAACCCATAGAAATTATACTTCTACTTTAGCAATCATTACAGGTCATGAAGCAGAAGATAAAGAAGAGAGTAAAATAGATTTTTCAGCTCTATCAAAAATAGGCACATTAATTTTTTTAATGGGGGTTAAAAATATCCCAAATATAGCTAAAAGACTTATAGAAGAAGGTAAATCTCCTGAAATCCCTGTGGCGGTTATTCAATGGGGAACCTTGCCCAAACAAAAAACAGCTACAGGAACTCTGAAAAATATTGTAGAAAGAGTAAAAGAAAAAGGAATAACTGCTCCTGCTATAATTATAGTAGGAGAAGTGGTGGAACTTAGAGAAAAATTTAATTGGTTTGAAACAAAGCCTCTTTTTGGCAAAAAAATTATAGTTACTCGTACGAGGGAACAAGCAAGTAAACTCGTTGAAAAATTGGAAGAATTGGGGGCGATGTGTTATGAAATTCCTACTATAAAAATAGAAGCTTTAGTGAATGATAAGATTTATCAGACCATAGAGAAACTCCCCAGTTACGACTGGATAATTTTTACTTCAGAGAACGGAGTAAAAGTCTTTTTTAAAATTTTATGGGAAAAGGGGAGAGATGTGAGAGTTTTGGGTAATTCCAAGATAGCTGTTATAGGAAGTTCCACGAAGGCATTCTTAGAAAAGATGGGAATCCGTGCAGATTTAATTCCAGAAAAAGAGTTTACTCAGGAAGGATTGGTTTCTGCTTTTTCTCGTATAGACATTAAAGATAAAAATATTCTTATACCAAGAGCAAAAGAAGCAAGGGAATTTCTTCCGCAAAAATTGAAAGAAATAGGAGCAAAAGTTGATGTGTTGCCGGTTTATGAGACAAAAACTTGCGAAGAGTCAAAAGAAAGGTTAAAAAACATTCTTAAAGAGGGAGTTGATATAGTAACTTTTACCAGTTCTTCTACAGTGAAAAACTTTTTTAGGTTAATTGAAGAAACAGAAAAAGATTCCTTAAAAAATATTGTCTTTGCTTCTATTGGACCGATAACCTCTGTAACTTTGAAGGAATTTGGTTTTGAACCACACATTGAAG
Source organism: Thermodesulfobacterium sp. (assembly GCA_021163085.1). Taxonomy (GTDB): domain Bacteria; phylum Desulfobacterota; class Thermodesulfobacteria; order Thermodesulfobacteriales; family Thermodesulfobacteriaceae; genus Thermodesulfobacterium. The sequence continues at coordinate 1,162 of JAGGXL010000054.1, forward strand.
CTAAAGAATATACTATAGAAGGTTTAGTTAATGCAATCGAAAATTTTTTTAAAAATCGGGGGTAGTAAAAAGTGATAAAGGAAGTTAAAGAAGCTCTAAAAATTATAAAAAGGGAGATAATTGATCTTGTTAGTGAAGAAGAACTGATAAAAAAATTAGAAAGGTCTTATAAAGAAAAAAAACCGCTTAAAATTAAAGCAGGTTTTGATCCAACAGCTCCTGATCTTCACTTAGGACATGTAGTTCTTTTGAGAAAGTTGAGACAATTTCAGGATCTTGGTCATGAGGTTTACTTTTTAATTGGAGATTTTACTGGAATGATAGGAGATCCTACCGGAAGATCCGAAACCAGACCAGCTTTAACAAAAGAACAGGTGCTGGATAATGCCAAAACTTATAAAGAACAGGTTTTCAAAATTTTAGATCCCTCAAAAACAAAGGTTGTTTTTAATAGTGAGTGGTTTTCCAGAATGACTGTAGAAGATATTATAAAACTTTGCGCCAAGTATACAGTTGCTCGAATTTTAGAAAGGGAAGATTTTAAGAAGCGTTTAGAATCAAGACTTCCCATAAGTATTCACGAGCTAATTTATCCTCTTTTTCAGGCTTACGATTCAGTTGCTTTAGAAGCTGATGTGGAGTTAGGGGGTACTGATCAGCTTTTTAATCTTTTAATAGGAAGAGATATTCAAAAAGAATATGGACAGGAACCTCAGATAATTATTACACTTCCGCTTTTGGAAGGGCTTGATGGTGTGCAAAAGATGAGCAAAAGCTTTGGAAACTATGTGGGAATAATGGAACCACCTTTTGAAATGTATGGAAAAATAATGTCTATTCCTGACCACATTATGTGGAGATATTATTTGCTGTTAACTGATTTTTCTGAAGAGGAAATCAATGAAATGAAAGAAAAGGTGGAAAAACAAGAACTTAATCCCAAAGAGGTAAAGAAAAAACTCGCAAGATATATAGTCTCTCAATTTCATTCCGAAGAGTTAGCTTTAAAAGCAGAAGAAGAGTTTGAGAGAATTTTCAGTAAAAAAGAATTGCCTACAGAAGCACCCACTATAAAAATCAAAGCCGGAAAGTTGTGGCTTCCTGGTTTCTTGAGAGAACATGGACTGGTAAAAAGTGGTTCTGAAGCAAGAAGATTAATTTCTCAAAAAGCTATAGATTTGAATAAAAATACAATAACAGAAGAAGAAATAGAACTTTCTTCAGGAGAATATTTTCTTAAAATAGGTAAAAAGAGATTTGTTAAGTTAGTAGTAACTTAGAGTTTTATTTTTTGGAAATAAGGAAAGAGCTCTCTATATAAAGTTATTAAATGTTGGGATATAACTCTAACCTCATCCAGTACAGCTAAAAAGTTTATATCTCCATTCCAGCGGGGAACTAATTGAAGATGGATATGATCAGGATATCCAGCCCCTGCTACCTTTCCAAGGTTGAATCCGGCATTAAAGCCGTCAGGTTTCAAAACTTTTTTAAGTATTTTTATAGATTCCTGGGTCATTTTCATTATATTTAGGAGTTCTTCTTCGGTTAGGTCTTCCAGATTTGCTACATGTCTTCTTGGAGCAATTAATAAATGCCCTGTATTGTATGGAAATTTGTTCATTATTACCAGAACTTTATCATCTCTATAAAGGATAAGCCTTTCTTCATCAGGAAGCGGATTTTTTGGGGGACAAAAAATACAACCAGGCTCTTTTTTCCCGGATACATATTCCCCTCTCCAAGGAGCCCATAAAATTTTTCTTTCCATAACTCCCCCTTTATAGGTCTTAAGTTTAGGGTTAAAATAACATCAAGTAAAAATACCATAAAATTTAATATTTAAAAGTATATATGTATAAAAACATTTTATATAGCTTTCTTTTCACTATCACCATCATTTTTTTTTCCTTTCTATACATAATCAATAAAAATGTTCCTAAAAATTTCTTCAAAATAGCACTTTCTGTTGATAAAAAATATTTATTTTTGAGTATATTCTTAGCTTTTTTATTTTATACTTTTGATAATTTGAGAACTTTTATTATCTCCCGTTCCATAGGAGTTAAATATTCCTTTTTATATGGTTATGTAATAGCATTAATAAATAGTTTTGGAGCTACAGTAACCCCTTTTTATGTGGGAGGAGAACTTTTACCTTTTTATACTCTAAAGAGAGTAAATGGACAAATTTATCAAATAATGAGCATAATCACTTTGAAAGGATTTTCAGGAATATTTTTTTACATAATATTCCTTCCTTTTACTATCCATTCTATATTAACCAATCCCCATAAAGCAAAAGAAATCATTTCTTTGTTTCTTCTTATTTTATTCATAACAGTTATTTTATTTACTTTATGGCAACTGATTTTTAAAAAAGGATTGAAGTTTTTAAGTAAAGAAACACTAAGAACTATAAAATATACTCTATTTAAGTATTTTGTTATCTGCAAAGTTTTTTTAAAAGAAAAGAAAAAAGTATTTTTAGTAATTTTAATGTGTAGTTTGTTTATGTATAGTTCTTTGCTTTTTACAGGAATTTTTTTGGTAAAAACCTTTAATGAAAGTGCTTCTATAAGAGAAGTTTTTTTAGCTCAGTTGCCTCTAATTTATGCTATTTTTATGAGCCCCACCCCTGGAGGAAGCGGAATAGGAGAAATAGGGGCATTATCTGTTTTTGATACCTTTATAAGTGCTGATTCCATAGGGGTATTTGTAATTTTGTGGAGAATTATAAGTCAATACTTAGGGGCATTTATTGGAGGAGTTTTATTTTTTATTTTAATTTTTAAAGATATTCGCACAAAAAATGATTGAAATTTTGAATTATATGAATCCTTATTTTTATATTATTCAGGCAAGAAATTTTTTTTATAAAAAAGGAATATTTAAAAGTTTTAAAATTCCTGTCCCTGTTTTATCTGTAGGAAACTTATCCCTTGGTGGTAGTGGAAAAACCTCTCTTGTTAGGTTTTTATGCGAGAATTTACATCCTTATTTTAATGTAACTGTGCTTTCAAGGGGATATAAGAGAAAAAGTAAGGGACCGGTTATTGTTATGGAGAAAGGGAAATTAAAAGTAAATTGGGAGGAAGCAGGAGATGAACCTTATTTTCTCGGTAAAATTTTTGAAAAAAGAAATGTAAAAATTAATATTTTAGTGGATGAAAATAGAAAAAGAGGAAGTGAAATAGCTTTAAAAGATGTGGAAACTGATTTAATTTTATTAGATGATGGTTTTCAACATCTAAAACTTAAAAGAGACTTAGATTTAATTCTTCTAAAAAAAGAGGATCTGAAAAATAGGCTTTTCCCTTTTGGAAGGCTGAGAGAACCTCTAAATTTTTTAAAAAGAGCTGATGCTATAATTTTAACCTATCAGGAATATAAGCCTTTTGATTTTTCTTACAGAGACAAACCTGTTTTCAAACTTTATAGAAAAAATTGGAAAATATTGAATAAAAACTTGGAAAAAGTAGATAACTTTGAAGGAAAAGATTTTATTGCATTTTGTGGATTGGCCAATAATAAACAATTCTTTGATACTTTAGAAAAGCTTGGGATAAAAATAAAAAAAAGACTTTCTTTTCCAGATCATTATCATTACAAAGATTTTAAGCTTGATCCTGAGGAAAACTATATTACTACTTTAAAAGATGGAGTAAAACTTGATTTTCAGGAAAATCTTTATTTTTTGGATTTCGATATAGAAGTTAAAGGACTGATTGAATTTATTTTAAAATTTTTAAAATGTGATAATATTGATAAAAAATTATTTATATAAGAAAGTAGGAGGGTGTTATGAAATTTAAAAAATTGGTATTTATCTTGATCATAAGTTTAAGCAATTTTTATTCTGTGAATATATTTTCTCATACAATAAATTTTGATTTTTATACCTATAAAGGAGAAAAGGTTAATTTGCAAAATTTTAAAGGTAA
>JAGGXL010000058.1 GCA_021163085.1 Thermodesulfobacterium sp.
AAAAAAAGTAGAAAATATAGAAAAATTTCTGTTAAGTCAAAAAAATCTTCTAAAATAAAAAGTGCCAGCATCAAAAGCAATAAAAAATCATAAATTAATCTGAGGTGAGATTTATGCACATTGCAGTAATTGGTGCAGGATATGTGGGAGCAGTTTCAGGAGCATGCCTGGCAGATTTTGGAATGAAAGTTATTTGTGTAGATAAAGATAAAGATAAAATTAAAAAGTTGAAAAAAGGAGAAGTTCCTTTCTATGAACCAGGATTAGAAGAATTAATTAAAAAAAATATTAAAGCAAATAGACTTTATTTTACTATCAACCTTGAAGAAGCAGTAAAAAACTCCTTGGTAATTTTTATCTGTGTAGGAACTCCTCCAAATCCTGATGGTTCTGCAGATTTAAGTCAGATTAAAGAAGTAGCTCTTTCCTTAGCTGAAGTAATAGATGAATATAAGGTAATTGTTACTAAAAGCACAGTCCCTGTAGGAACTAATCGCTGGATTAAATCTTTGATTGATGCTAATAAAAAGAGCGATGTAGCAATAGATATCATTTCTAATCCCGAATTTTTAAGAGAAGGAGCTGCTGTAGAAGATTTTATGCATCCAGATAGAGTGATAATAGGTGGAGAAAGTGCTTATGCAATTGCTATTATTAAAGATATTTATCGTCCTCTTTATTTAGCTGAAACTCCCTTTATTATCACTAACCTTGAAACAGCAGAACTTATTAAATATGCATCAAATGCTTTTTTAGCAACCAAAATCACTTTTATAAATGAAATAGCCAATTTCTGTGAAAAAGTAGGAGCTGATGTTACTGTAGTTGCTAAGGGATTGGGGCTTGATCCAAGAATTGGAACCAAATTCTTAAATCCGGGGCCAGGATTTGGTGGCTCCTGCTTCCCAAAAGATGTAAAAGCTCTTGTTGCTCAGGGAAAATCTGTAAGCTCACCTTTTAAAATACTTGAGGCTGTGCTTGAAGCCAATGAAAAACAAAAACTTAGAGCAATTGAAAAACTGGAAACCTTCTTGGGAGATGTATCAGGGAAGACCATTGCTATTTTTGGTCTTTCTTTTAAACCAAATACAAGTGATGTCAGAGAAAGTCCTGCTCTCACAATAGTCCCTGAATTGATAAAAAAAGGAGCAAAAATAAAAGTCTATGACCCTGTAGCTATGGATGAATTTAAAAAAAATGTGAGGGATTTAAATATAGAATATTCCAGCACACCTTTAGAATGTGCAAAAGATTCGGATGCCGTGGTAATTCTTACGGAGTGGAACGAATTCAGATTTCTTGATCTGTCTGAGATTAAAAAGGTTATGAAAACACCTGTTCTTATAGATATGAGAAACATATACGAGCCTTTGATAGTAAAAAAACTCGGTTTCAGCTATTCAGGTATAGGCAGAGCTTAAAATTCCTGTATAAAAGGATTGTTTTCCTTCTCGTAACCGATGGTGGAAGTTGGTCTGGGACCATAATCATGTCCCGGATAGATTATGGTCTCATCAGGTAATATCAGAAGTTTACTTTTGATTGACTCCATCATTTGAAAATAATTTCCCCCGGGAAGGTCTGCTCTTCCCACAGCTTCTACAAATAAGGTATCTCCTGTAAAAAGGACTTTATGCTTTTCATTATAAAAACAGCTTGAACCAGGAGAATGTCCAGGTGTATGAATTACTTTAAGGTATTCTTTTCCAAACTCAATTATATCTTCTTCTTCAAAAACCTTGTCAGCTACAGGATTTTCAGGAAATCCCCAGGATTTAAACATAGAGAAATTGGCAGGGTCTTTAAAAAATTCTTCATCTAATTTATGCACCAAATACGGTGCCTTAAGCTCTTTTCTCAGGTAATCAACTCCTACTACATGGTCAGCATGGGCATGTGTTCCTAAAATAGCCACTACTTTGATATTTAATTCTTTTACTTTTTCTAAAATTCTCGGGTCTGAATTTCCAGGGTCAATAATCACTCCCTCCAGGGTTTCCGGGCAGTAAACTATATAACAGCACACTTCCAGAGGTCCAACTACCAATCTCTCAATTTTCATAAATCCTCCTGTAATAAAAAGTAAAACTTTATAAGTTATTACACTATAATTTTTTATCCTTCAAGTATTTTTATATAAAATAGATGGACACTTTTTGTTTTAAAGTAAAATTTTTAATTATTTAAGAAAAAAATCAGAAAGGAGTTTTGTTTTGTAAAATTTTTAAAATTTTTTCCACAGTTTTTTCAACAGTATTTTCAGATGTATCTATCTTAAAATGGGAAAATTTCTCATAAAGCGGCTCTCTTTCTTTTAAAATACTTCTAATTTCTTCTTCTAAAGAGGTGTTGCTCAAAGCTGGACGCTGAGAAGAGGTCTTTTCATCCTGTCTCAACCTTTGTAAAATTACCTCCTCTGGAGCAAAAAGCCAGATAACTAAACTCTTTTCTTTTAATTTTTCCATTTCTTTCTGATGTAAAACTCCACCACCTCCAAGAGCAACTACAACCTTTTTTAAATCATAAAGATTTTCCATCTCTTTTTTTTCCAGATCTCTAAAAAATTCCCAGCCCTTTTCTTCTACCATTTCTTTAATTGTTTTTCCGCATTTTTTTTGAATCTCTACATCTAAATCCAGAAATTCCCAGTTTAAAGCCTCTGCCAGTTTCTTCCCGATGGTAGTTTTACCGGTACACCTAAACCCAATTAAAACAATTTTATCCATAAAGTCTTTCTAAATACTCCCAAAAATCTGGAAAAGATTTAGCTACACATTCAGGATTTTCTATTTTTATATTTCCTGTTTTTAAACCTAAAATAGCAAAAGACATAGCAATACGATGATCATCATAGGTATTAATTAAAGCTGAATTAAAATTTGTGGTTCCTTCAATTATAGCTCCATCTGGTAATTCTTCTGCTTTTACACCAAGTTTTCTTAATTCTGTAACCATAGCTTTAATACGATCTGTTTCTTTATAACGCAGATGAGGAGCACCTTTAAGAAATGTTTTTCCTTCTGCAACTGCTCCTAAAAC
>JAGGXL010000035.1 GCA_021163085.1 Thermodesulfobacterium sp.
GAGTTACAAAAAGTTTTTCTACTTTACCTGATATTCTTGCTCCGACCTTAACTTCAGCTCCCACCTGAGGTTTCACAGCCCCTGTTGCAGTTACCTCTAAATATATGGTGTCTCTTTTTACTTTGGTGGATTTCTTAGGATAAAAATTTTGATTTTTTTTAGTCTTACATCCTCCAAGGAAAAGGAGAAAAAAGACAAGAAAAAAAAGAATATTTTTCATTTTTCTATTTCAGGGATTATACCCAAAGACTTTTGAAGTTTATAATAGGCATATATCATGTCATGTTTAGATACGGCAACCTGAGCCCTTGCTTGAGAGAGTTTTGCCAGAACAGTCGTTACATCCACTATGCTTGCAAGACCATTTTCATACTTTTTCTTAATTATCCTGTAATCCTCTTCTACACTTTTTAACCATGCAAGTGCAGTTTCATAGTTTTCTTTTGCAGTTTGCCATTTTTTATAGTTGCTAAAAATTTCTTGTTTTATATTGAGTTCTGTGGAAATTTTTTCAAAATTCTTTTGCTCTAAAAGAGCTCTTTCTTTTCCAAGCTTAGCAAATCTTGAAAAACCCAAAAATATAGGAAAGGTTATCCTTATTCCTGCTATAAATTCTTCATCTGGTTTAGGTAAATTTTCGTAGTTATAGTAGCTACTAAAGATATCTACAGATGGATAAAATTCCCCCTTTACACTTTTAATCTTTTCTTCCTGAGCAAGTATCTCTTTTTCTTTAGCTTTTAATTCCGGCCTTTTTATTAATCCTATCTTAATACAATCTGCTAAATCTTTAACTTTGAATTTTTTTTCTTCAGCTGGTAAAAATTCAAATTCATCTATTTTAGCGATATCATAATTTATTAAGGTAAAAACATTAGCTTTGGCAATTTCAGCAGTGTATTTGTGATTTGTTACATTAAATTCAGCTTCCTTAACTTTTGCCTGTGCATCAAGAACATCTGCATAAGGAGAAAGTCCTACTTCATATCTTTTTTGAGCAAGTTTTAGCAATATCTTTGCATCTTCTAAATCTGCCAAGGCTGCTTCGTAAAGGGCTTTTTGTTTAAAATACTCTAAATAAGCTTGAACTATATTAAGTGATATAGTTAAGATAGTGCTTCTGATATTTTCATCCTGAGAAGAAATTAAAAGAAGAGCCTCTTTATAGCTATGCCAGGTTGAAAAACCGGAAAAAATGTTCCAGTTTAAATAAGGTCCCCATTTTTGATAATCAATAGTTGGAGCATTTTTTCCTTGATCCCATCTCTGAAAACTATACTCTAAATATAAATAAGGAAAAAACTCTGACTTAACAAGATTTTTTTGATAAAAATACTGCTCTTTTATTTTTGATGTAATATTGATTTGAGGATTGTTTTTAATTCCTATTAAAATTACATCCTCTAAGGATAAAGTCTGAACTCCCCAAAGATTTGAAGCCCAGCTAAAACCGAAAACCCAGATAAATAATATAAACCATAAAAACTTTCTCATAGAAACATTCCTCTATGTAAGTACTTACTTAGTTTATTATTTTTAAATTATTTGTCAAGATAGATTTACTTAGGGGGTTTTTGATTTAACAGGCTATGTTTATATCCATAAAAGCGGTAGATTAAAATTCCAAAAAAGCTCCACACCAAAAATCTAATCCAGGTATCCAAAGGAAGCCCAAGCATTATAAATAACAGAAAAACTAAATTTATAGGAAGAAAAACCTTGGAAAACGGGACCCTAAAAGCAGGGTTGTATTCTTTGTATCTTCTAACCATAATTACAGCTATTCCTATTATGAAGTATGCAAAAAGAGTTCCTATATTTATCAATTCTGCAAGGATTTTTAAAGGAAGAAAACCTGCAAAAAGAGACAAAAATATTGCACCAAAAATAGAAGCTTTATAAGGTGTGAAGTATTTATAATGAACTTCAGAAAAAGATTTGAATATTAATCCATCTCTTGCGAGAGCATAAAGAACCCTTGTAAATCCTATAGCCATAACAAGCATAACTGAGGTTATTGTTATTACAGCGCCTAAGGAAATAAAATTAGCCACCCATTTTTCGTTAACTTTATACATAGCATAGGCAAGGGCATCGGGTTTTCCTTCATACTCCCAGTAAGGAAGCATTCCTACCAAGGTAAAAGAAACTATTATATAGAGAGAGGTTATTATCAGTAAAGATAAGAGTAAACCTCTGGGAAGGGTTTTTTTGACATCTTTGGTTTCCTCAGCAAGTGTAGCAAGTGCATCAAATCCAAGGTAGGCAAACACTATAAGAGAAGCTCCACTCCATACCCCTTTCCATCCATAAGGCATAAAGTTTTTAAAATTTTCCCAATTTATATATTTTACTCCTACTATCACAAAAATTGCCAAAATAAGCAATTTCAAAGTAACTACGAGATTATTCACCAAAGCACTTTTTTTTATTCCTATGGTTACAAGAAAAAATATTAAAATAACAGCAATGAAGGCAAAAAGATCAATAAAAGTGCCTTGCTGAAAATTTATAGGACCTGATAAAGCTTTGGGCAATACAAAGTTAAGGTTATGTTTTAAAAAAGCTTTTAAATAGCCTGACCATCCTGTTGCAACAGCTGCTGTTGCAATACCATATTCAAGTAGAATATTCCAGCCTACTAACCAAGCAAAAAACTCTCCCAAAACAAAGTAAGTGTAGTTGTAAGCACCACCTGCAAGGGGAAAGGCAGAACAAAGCTCAGCATATACAAGAGCTGTGATCCCAATTCCTATACCAGCTAATATAAAAGAAAGTATAATAGCAGGTCCTGCGTAAGAAGCTGCTGCTTCTCCTGTGATAACAAAAATACCTGCACCAACAACAGCCCCAATCCCTATGAAAATTATATCCCATAAACGAAGTGCTCTTTTTAATTGAGATTCTGTTTTTTCGGCAAGACTTAAAGATTTTTTTCTAAATATTTCCATATTGAAATCATAATTATACTAAAAAATTTCTCTGAGTCCAGTAGTAATATATTCAACAGCTATGCTTGCCAGAATTAAACCAAGAATTCTTACAACAGCTTTGGTCCCAAGTTCTCCCAGAAGTTTTGAAATCCTAAAAGATTGTGAAAAAATCAAAAAAGTTATCAGTAAAACTAAAAAGATTACTATAGATAGCCACAATTTTATATAAATTCCAGAGGTATTACTCAAAATAATAGTAGTTGTTATAGCTCCGGGACCAGCTAAATAAGGGATACCAAGAGGGACAATAGAGACATCTTCTCTTTCTTTGATTTTAATAGCTTCCTTTTCGGTAGTTTTTACTTGGGTGGTTTTTCCAAAGAGCATTTCTATTGCTATAAGAAAAAGAAGTATTCCTCCGGCTATTTTAAAAGAAGAAATAGAAATTTGGAAGAAAGAAAGCAGATAGTTTCCTATCCATAAAAAAATTAAAAGAGTTATAAAAGCTGTAAGGGAGGCTCTTAGAGCTATTTTTTTTCGCTCATATTCGGTATAACCTTCTGTGATTCCCAAAAAGAAAGGGACACCACCTATAGGATCGATAATTGTAAAAAGAGTTAAAAAACTTTTTATTAAGAAGCCTGTTTCCATAAGTTTTTTTCCTTAATATAAAAATAAAGTCCAGGCAATGCAGAAATTAAAATCAATGAATATCCAAGAAGTCCTAAAGAAATTCCATATTCTAAGGAATAGTGCAAAAAGGATAAAAAGTAACTTAGGGTTCCTTCTCTCACCCCCAAACCGGAAATACTCAAAGGTAAAGCAGCAAGAAAACTTACTACCGGAATAATTACAAAAAGATAATAGAACTTAAGATTAAGGTGTAAAGCTTTACTTAGAAATACAAACTGCAAGACAAAAAAAGTTTGTATTACAAAACCCAGCAGTAAAGGTTTTATATTATGAGGGAAAAGAACAGGTTTTAAATATTCTGGGGGATAATATTTTAAAATTATTATATTTGCTAAAATTCCTCCTAATATTACTCCATAAACTAAATATATAAGAAAATAGTAGAAATTGTGTGGCAAAAATTTTCCAAAAGTGGGTAAAGACCAGGCTAAAATTAAAAAAATTCCAGAAAGACCAAACATTCTGTCAAAAAAAACACTCAAACTTGCTTTTTTCCAGTCTAATCCTGCTTTAGTGAGAAGAAAAGTTCTTAATACATCTCCTCCTATAATACCCGGAAAAGCGGTATTTAGAGAGAAACCCATCAAGTATGTTTTTAGATAGAATAAATATTTAGTTTTAAAATTCCAGCTTTCACAAATACCTTTCCAGCGTAATGCTATTAAAGCCTGAAAAGTGTAAAAACTCAGCAAAGCCAAAAGATAGTAAAAAATAGAAACATTTTTGAATATGTTTTTAAGTTTTTCAAAGTCGGTTTTTTTAAAGAGTAGATAAAAAATGGAAAATGTAATAAAAATTCTCAATAAAAGAAAAAAATAAGATTTAAACTTTTTCATTTTTTAGTCTTTAAATACCCTGAAGTATTTAATATAAGTAGAAGAGGGATTAAGGAGAGGGTTTTCTATAATAGCTACCAGTTTGCCTTTTGTATTGATAATTTTCATCCACTTTTCCTTAGGTGAAACCACGAGTTTCTGAAATTTTATAAAAGAAAGAAAAGATGAGATATAAATTTGGCGTCCGTCTTTTATTTTCTGTGAAAGATCCTCGCTTACTATAATCTTGGGCAGAAATTCAAGAGCTTCCTCTGGAGGAATGATATAAGGCATAATTTGGTCTATACCTTTAGAAACAAGCTCTTTTAAATTTTCCAAAGATATAGCTTTATCTATGGTGAAGACACTTTTTTTCATTCTTTTCAAACTTGTAAGAACTGCTCCACATCTTAATTTCTCTCCAAGCTCGTGAATTAAAGATCTTACATAGGTTCCTTTAGAGCAATGAAGATAAAAATGAACTTTTGAATTATCCTTAGCAAGAATTTTAAACTCGGCAATTTTTATCTTTCTGGGCTTTTTGGGAATAAAGATTCCGTTTCTGGCATATTTATAAAGAGGTCTTCCTTTATACTTGGCAGCAGAAAAAGGGGGGGGAACCTGTTCAATCTCTCCTAAGAAAGAGTTAGCTACTTCCTGTATTTTATTTATATCTATTTCTGGAACATCTTTTTTAGCTACAATCTCTCCGGTTATGTCATAAGTTTCTGTAGTTATAC
>JAGGXL010000043.1 GCA_021163085.1 Thermodesulfobacterium sp.
CTATTTTGAAAGGAAAGATAAAGCCGGGTGATGTAGTAGTTATAAGATATGAAGGCCCAAAAGGTGGACCTGGAATGAGAGAAATGCTTTCTCCTACTTCTGCAATTATAGGAATGGGATTAGGTGACTCTGTTGCTCTTATAACTGATGGAAGATTTAGTGGTGGAACGCAAGGTGCCTGTATTGGGCATGTTTCTCCAGAAGCAGCAGAAGGAGGTCCAATTGCACTTGTAAAAGACGGAGATATTATAGAAATAGACATTCCTCAGAGGAAACTTGAGTTGAAAGTTTCTCAAGAAGAGCTTAAAAAGAGAAAAAAAAGCTGGAAACTTCCGCAGAAAAAATTAAAAGGAATATTGAAAAAATATTACAATCTGGTACAATCAGGAGCTAATGGAGCTATCTTAGAATGAATTTTTTTTCGCTCTTAGGAAGAGGTTTTCTTAAAATTCTTAGTGATTGTGGTGGAATTTTCCTTTTTTTCTTAAAAAGCCTTATCTATTCCTTTTCTCCTCCTTACAGGTTTAGGCTTCTTATAAAACATATGGAATTTATTGGAGTAAAATCTTGGTTGGTAGTAATTTTAACTTCTCTCTTTTCAGGAATGGTTACTGCCTATCAGGTAAATATAGCTTTATCTAAGGTAGGGTCTCAAAGTATTCTTGGAGGAGTGGTTGCTTTAACTCTCACAAGAGAGCTGGGTCCTGTGCTTACAGCAGTTGTTGTTATTGCAAGGGCAGGTTCTGCTATCTCTGCTGAACTTGGAAGTATGAGAATAACAGAACAAATCGATGCTCTTAAAATTATGGCAGTAAATCCAATTCAATATCTTATGAGCCCAAGACTGTGGGCTGCTATTCTTGTTTTGCCTCTTTTAACTGCTATTGCAGATTTGGTAGGTATTGCAGGAGGTTATTTTATAGGAACATTCTTACTTAATATAGATCCCGGGCTTTTAACTGCTCGGATGATTGATATGGTTGAGTTAAAAGATATTATGAGTGGAATAGTTAAATCTATCTTTTTTGGAGCCTATTTGGTAACAGTTTGCGGTTATAAGGGTTTTTATGCTTCTGGTGGAGCAGAAGGAGTAGGAAAGGCCACTACTGAAGCTGTAGTTATTTCTACAGTAGGTATTTTGGTGTCTGACTATATTTTAACTACTATATTCTTTTAGAGCCTATGATTACTATAAAAGAACTTAAAAAAAGTTTTAATGGTTTTGAGGTTTTAAAAGGGGTTAATTTAATCATTCCTGAAAATAAAGTTATTTTTATAATGGGGCAAAGTGGAACAGGTAAAAGTGTGCTGTTAAAACACATAGTAGGACTTTTAAAACCAGATAGTGGAGAAATCTGGTTTGAAAATAAAGATATTACAAAACTTTCCGAAAAGGAATTGCAAAAAGTAAGAAGAAAAATAGGCTTTTTATTTCAAGAGGGTGCACTTTTTGATTCCATGACAGTAAAGGAAAATGTTATGTTTCCTTTAAAAGAACACTTTAAAATGTCTAAAGCTGAAATGGAAAAAGTTGCAGAAGAGCTTCTTTCAGTGGTTGACCTTTTACCTGCTAAGGATAAATATCCTTCTGAGCTTTCTGGAGGAATGAAAAAAAGGGCAGCTCTGGCAAGAACCCTTGCTCTTAAACCCCAGATAGTGCTTTTTGACGAGCCTACAACCGGTCTTGATCCAATTTTACAGGTTTCTATTTTAGAGCTTATAAAAAATCTTAAAGAAAAGTATAACCTTACTTGCGTAATAGTAAGTCATGATCTTAGTCTTGCTTTTAAATTTGCAGACTATATTGCCTTTTTACATGGAGGTATTATTATAGAAATAGGAACTCCTGAAGAAATAAAAGCTTCTACCAATGAATTTATAAAAAAGTTTATTGAAAGTGCTTTGCTATAAACAATGGAGGTATAAAAATGGCTATTAGAGGAGGAACAGAAATAAAGGTTGGTATATTTGTTTTTATAGGTATTTTAGCTCTTTTATATCTCACTTTTAAACTGGCAGAAGAGGCATTTACTCCTAAGGATGTTTACAGAGTTTATGCAGTATTTGATAATATTTCTGGTCTTACCAAAGGGTCTAAGATAGAAATGGCTGGTATTCCTATTGGGAAAGTGGGTAAAATTGAGTTAACTTCAGAAGGGAAAGCCAAAGTTGAACTTTTGATCTATAAAAATTATAAAATTCAAAAAGATGCTAAGGCAGTTATAAGAACTTATGGAGTATTGGGAGATAAGTTTGTGGATATTAAGCCAGGAGTTTCAACAGCATATTTAACTCCTGGTTCAATGATAGCTTATACTGAAGGAGCAGTATCTGTTGATGACATTTTAGCAAGTATCGGTCCTGCTGTGGAAGGTTTAAAAGAAATTCTTGGGACGGAAGAAGGTAAAGAAAATTTAAGAATTTTGGTAGCTAATATTAGAGAGGCTTCCCAAAGTTTTAAAAATATAGCAGAAAAAATAGAAAAAGGACAAGGAATTTTAGGTAAACTTGTAACTGATGAGAAGCTTTATAAAGACTTAACTGAAACAGTAAAAAGTTTAAAAGTTATAGCTAAACAGATTGAAAGTGGACAGGGAACCCTTGGGAAACTTGTTAAAGATGAAGAATTGTATAGAAGCTTAAAAAACACTATAGCCAATTTAGAAAGTGTTTCAAGGAAACTTGGAAGAGGTGAAGGAACCCTTGGTAAACTAATGACAGATGACAAGCTTTATAAAGATTTGAAAACCGTTGCAAGTGATCTAAAAAAAATTACAGCTCAGATTGAAAGTGGACAAGGAACTCTTGGGAAACTTTTGAAAGATGATTCTCTTTACATTGAAGCTAAGAAGACTTTAAAGAGTGTTAATAGAGCAGCTCAGGGTGTGGAAGAGCAGGTTCCTATTACTGTTCTTGGGACAGTAGCTGGAGCTGCTATGCAGTAAAATTTATACTTCAAAGACTGCTTTTACTTTAAATTTTTTAAGAGCAGGAAATTTTTTGATTTTAATTTTAAAAGTTTTTTCTAAATTCTTACAGAGTTCTTCTAGTTCTTTTTGAGATTTAGTTACAGTAGTAAACCAGAAGTTTAATCTGTGTTCTCTTAAATAGGCATGAGTAATTTCTGGGAGTTCAGCTATTTTATATGCTATTTCTTCTTTGTTTTCAGGAATACTTGTTGCACAGAGACAGGTTATATAGCCAAGTTTGTGAGAATTTATACTTGCTCCAAAATGTCTTATAATATTTTTTTCTTTTAACTCTTTTAAAATATTTATAACTTCTTCCTCTGTCAATCCTGTTTTTTCAGCTACAAATTTAAAGGGTTCTGAAGCCAGAGGAAAACCTTCTTGGAGAATGTTAAGAAGTTCCTTAATTTTTTCTTCAGGATACTTTTTCATGTTAAAAATAAAATATCACACTTATAAATAGCTTGCAATTATCAATTACTTGTAAATATTTTCAAATGTGTATATCATTTTTCTGAAAATCAAATATCAATCTTTAGGTTAAAAAAAGATATGATATTATAGAGGAAATTAAGATCTTGAAAGGAGGTTTTAAAAATGAAAAGGGAAGAAATGGGAATAAATTTTATTAAGGATATACTTCCTCATAGATTTCCTTTTTTAATGATTGATAAAATTGTGGAGGTAGATGAAGAAAAGCAGTATGTAAAAGCTATTAAAAATGTTACTATAAATGAACCCTTTTTTTCAGGGCACTTTCCAGATTATCCCATTATGCCAGGGGTTTTGATAATAGAAGCCATGGCTCAAGCAGCTGCAGCGGGAATGAAAGTTATTTTTCCTGATTATAAGGAAAAACTTTTTGTGCTGGCAGGGATAGATAAAGTAAAATTCAGACATCCGGTTTATCCAGGAGATACTCTTGTTATTGAAGCTCAGGGTTTTAAAAAAAAAGGTTATATTGTTAAAACTAACGCAACTGCCAAAGTAGGAGAAAAAGTTGTAGCTGAAGCAGAAATTACTGCAGGTATTATAAAAAAGGAGAAAAAAGATGAGTAAGATTTCCTCTAACACTTATATAGATCTCTCAGCACAAATAGAAGAGGATGTGGAAATAGGCCCTGGTGTATATATAGGACCTAATGTGTATATAGGTAAAGGAACAATAATAAAAGCCAATTCCTATATCGAGAGAAACACCAAAATAGGTAGAAATAATCAAATAGGTCCATTTGCTGTGATAGGGACTTCTCCTCAACATCTTGGTTATAAAGGAGAAGAAACCAGTGTGGAAATAGGTGATAATAATATAATTAGAGAATTTGTAACCATTCACAGAGGAACTACATTTGATGATGGAATTACAAGAATAGGAAACAACTGTTTGCTTATGAGTTATGTTCATGTAGCCCATGATTGTAAAATAGGAAACTATGTAATTATGTCAAACAATGCAACCTTAGGAGGACATGTAAGAGTAGAAGAAAAAGTAGTAATGGGAGGTTTTTCTGCGGTTCATCAATTTTGTAAAATAGGTGCTTATGCCTTTGTAAGTGCTATGAGCGGAGTAGATAAAGATGTTCCTCCCTATGTAAAAGTATTTGGTATCCCAGCTAAAATACAGGGCATAAATTTAGTGGGATTAAGAAGATCAGGCTTTACTAAAGAGGATATCCGCAAGATTTCTCAGGCAATAGGTTTTTTTCTGGATGCCCCTTCTACTATTAAAGAAATAATTGTAGAATTAAAGGACATTTTTGGTGACGATCCTGTTGTAAAAAGACTTATTGAATTTTTGGAAAACCCTTCAAAACAGGGTATAATGAGAAGGAAGCCTTTTGAAGGTGAGGAGGCATTCAGTTAAATAATTATGGAAGCAGAAGATAATAAAATAGGTTTGATTTCAGGAGAAGGGGAATTTCCTGTTATTTTAGCTCGTAGTTTAAAAGATAAAAATTATGAAATTATTGCTGTTTGTTTTTCTAACAGGCAGAAAGAAAGGTTAAAAAAGTTTACTTCTGAGGTTTTTAAGATTTCTATAGGACAATTAGGAAAGCTTATAAAGATTTTTAAAGAAAGAGAGGTAAAAAACCTTGCTTTTCTGGGGAAAATAGACAAGAGTTATGCTTTAAGGGTGGGTATTCCTGATTTTAAAGCTCTGGCTTTGTGGAAAAACCTCAAAAATAGAGAAGACAATTCAATTTTAAAGAGCGTGATAGAAGAGTTAGAAAAAGAAGGTTTTGTGGTAAGAGGGCCTTCAGAATTTTTACAGGAGTTTTTGACTCCTGAGGGAATATTTACAAAAAGGGCTCCCACAGCAGAAGAGTGGGAAGATATAAAATATGGATTTAAAATTGCCAAAATTATTGGTTCTCTTGATGTAGGGCAGTGTGTGGTAGTAAAAGATAAAATGACCGTAGCTGTAGAGGCTATGGAAGGAACAGATGCAACCATTTTAAGAGCTGGTAGACTTAGAAAAAATACGGTTGTAATAA
>JAGGXL010000116.1 GCA_021163085.1 Thermodesulfobacterium sp.
ATGAAATGGGGTCCTTGTCCCTCTGGACTTTACTTTGTGTAAGTAATGCTTTTTGTTTATCCATAGCTATAAATACTATAACATAAAAAATTGCAGGAGAAGAAGGAAATGAAAGAAGAATTTGAACTGCAATTACCAGAAATATCGGAAGGAGAAACTATAGATGTTCCAGAAGAATTGCCTCTTATGGCAATAAGAGATATTGTGCTTTTTCCTTCCATGGTGGTTCCTCTTTTTGTGGGAAGACCCAAATCCCTTAAGGCTATAGAAGAGGCTTTAAATAAAAATAAATTAATAGTTCTCTCCACACAAAAAAACTCCCGTATTGAAAATCCTAAACCGGAACATCTTTATAAGTTTGGAACCATAGGTTTAATTATAAAAACTCTCAACATCTCAGAAGACAGGCTCAGAGTAGTAGTTCAAGTTTTATCGAGAGTTGAAATAAAAAAATTCTTACAAACTGATCCATATTTTAAGGTCAAAATTGAACCCTGTAAAGAATTTGAACCTGAAATTATTACCTCGGAAATTGAAGCTTTAATGCGCTCTGTCAAAGAAAACATCGAAAAACTTTTATCCTTAAAAGGTAATCTGAATTCTGAAATTTCCACAGCAATTCAATCTATAGAAGAGCCCGGAAGACTGGCTGATCTCATTACAGCCTATTTAAAGCTTAAAGTAAAAACAGCACAAAATCTTCTTGGAACTCTTGACGGAGTTGAAAGACTAAAAAAGGTATCAGAAATACTTATTCAGGAAATAGAAATAACCACTCTTCAAAACAAAATTCAGGCTGAAGCACAGGAAGAAATAGGTAGGTCTCAAAGAGAATACTTCTTGAGAGAACAATTAAGAGCAATAAAAAGAGAACTTGGAGAAGTTGAAGATATAGAAAATGAAATAGAAGAATTGAAGAGGAAAATTAAAAAAGCAAAAATGCCAAAAAATGTTGAAAAAGAGGCCCTTAAACAATTAAGCCGTCTTGAATATATGCATCCTGATTCCTCTGAAGCAGCAGTTATAAGAAACTATCTTGAATGGTTAATAGAGCTGCCCTGGAATAAATCAACTAAGGATAACTTAAATTTAAAACATGTAAAAAAGATTCTGGATAAAGACCATTACAATCTTGAAAAAGTAAAAGACAGGATTCTTGAATTTCTGGCAGTAAAAAAAATAAACCCAAAAGCTAAAGGTGCTATTATCTGTTTTGTCGGACCACCTGGTGTAGGAAAAACAAGCCTTGGTAAATCTATAGCTACTGCACTCGGAAGAAAATTTGTAAGAGTGTCTCTTGGTGGAGTAAGAGATGAGGCAGAAATACGAGGGCACAGAAGAACCTATGTAGGTGCTCTGCCTGGAAGAATTATACAGGGTATTAAACAGGCTGGAACAAACAACCCCGTCTTTATGCTTGACGAGATAGATAAACTATGCACTGATTTTCACGGAGATCCGGCTGCAGCTCTTCTTGAAGTTCTTGATCCTGAACAAAATAAGGAATTTGTGGATCATTTTTTAGATGTGCCTTTTGACCTTTCTAAAGTTTTATTCATTGCAACTGCCAATATGACCGAACCTATACCAAAAGTTCTTCTTGATCGTATGGAAGTTATATATATTTCTGGCTATACTTTTAAAGAAAAATTAGAAATAGCAAAAAGACATCTTTTACCTAAGCTTTTGAAAGAGCATGGTCTTACCAAAAAAGATATTAATATTCCAGATGAAGTAATTTTAAAAATTATAGAAGAATATACTTCTGAATCCGGAGTCAGGGAATTGGAAAGAAAACTTGCAGCTATATGTAGAAAAATAACCAGAAAGTTAGCCGAGGGAGAGAAAGGACCTTTTAAAATTACTGAAGAAAATTTTGTAGAATACCTTGGACCACCTGAATATGTAGAGGAGCTTAAACAGGAAAAAGATGAAGTGGGAGTTGCTACAGGGCTTGCCTGGACCCCTTATGGTGGAGAGATACTTTATGTAGAAGCTGTCATCATGCCCGGTAAAGGAAATCTAATTCTTACAGGACATCTGGGAGACATCATGAAAGAAAGCGCACAGGCAGCTTTATCCTATATTAGATCAAAATATAAAGAATTGAAAATTGATCCCAAATTTTACACCAAATATGATATTCATGTGCATGTGCCTTCTGGAGCCATACCAAAAGATGGTCCGAGTGCTGGAATAACTATTGCGATAGCCATAATCTCTGCTCTTACAAATAAACCAGTTTCAAAAGATTATGCTATGACAGGAGAGATAACTTTAAGAGGAAAAATTCTTCCTGTGGGGGGTATAAAAGAAAAATGCCTTGCTGCTTTAAGGAAAGGAATTAAAAAGGTTCTTTTGCCTTACAAAAACCAAAAAGACTTAGAAGAAATCCCTAAGGAACTCAGAGATCAAATAGAATTTATCTTTGTTTCTCATTTAGATGAAGTTATAAAATTGGTGTTAAAGAATAATTAGGTCTTTTCAAATTTGAATTTTCTGTAATAATTAGGAAAACAAACAGACAAAAATTTTTTAATAAATGCCCAAAAAAAAAGGAAGAAAACCCAAAGAAAGTCCAGAAGGAACAAAGAGAGAAATTTTAGAAGTTGTAGATAAAGATTGCAATCCAGTTACTATTCTTGATAGAGAAAGCATTCACAAAAAAGGTCTTTTTCATAAAGTAGTTCATGTCTTTATTTTTAACGAGATTGGAGAGATATATCTTCAAAAAAAGTCTCAAGCAGTGGATGAAAATCCAGGGCTTTGGACTTCCTCAGCTTCAGGACATGTGCTGGCTGGAGAAGGTGTCCTGATTTCAGCACAAAGAGAGTTAAAAGAGGAACTTTCAATCAAAGTAAAATTAAGAAAAGTCTTAAAATTGTTTCCTTCAAAAGAAACAAATATGCAATGTATATCTTTATTTGTAGGGTATACCAAAAAGATACCTAAACCAAATCCTATTGAAATAGAAGAAGGTAGGTTTTTTACAATTGAAGAAGTAAACAACCTTCTTCAAAACAATCCTGAAATGTTTTCTCCTACTTTTCGCCTTCTCTGGAAGAAATATTGGGAAAATACCTCTCAAAAATCTCAACCGGAAAAGTAAGTCCCTCTTTTTCAATTAAAATTTTCAACAGCTCAAAATCTTTATACTTTATATATCGAGGAATAGGAGCCATAGCCAATTTCTGAAGTTTTTTTTCTTTTTCCTCTGCTGAAAGATTTAAACTAAGAATCTGCTTTCTCAAATTTTTCATGAGCTCCAAGTAGAAATTATACTCTTCTCCTATTATTTCTTCTAAAGTTTCTCTTAATCTTCTTGCAACTGCAGGACTAACTCCTGAAGTTGAAATTGCTATAGTTAAAAGCCCCCTTTTAATAGTTGAAGGCACTATAAAACTGCAAAGTTCGGGAACATCAACTACATTGCAAAAAATACGTTTTTCTTCTGCTTCTTTATATATCTCTTTTTGAGCTTTTGGATTATTGGTTGCTGCAATAATTAACCAGGCTGAATTAAGGTCTCTTTTTTTATATACCCTCCTCTCCCACTCAATTTTGCCTTCTTCAACCAGTTTTTTCAGAGCAGGAGTAACTTCTGGAGAAATAACCTTTACTTTTGCCCCGGTTTTGAGAAGGTTTTCTACTTTTCTTTCTGCAACCTTTCCGCCACCTATTACCAAACAAAGCTTATCCTTAAGGTTTAAAAATACCGGAAAATATTCGTTAATCAATTTCTCCCCACCCCTCTAACTTGGATTTCCAAAATTGTGTTGCCTTAGGGTATATTTTAGAAAACTCTACATGTAAATATCCATCTCTCCACTCAGTTTTTTTTATCTCTATATTCACTTTTGCCAGACGAAAATGAGCAAGCATGGCAAAAAAATTGCTTTCTCTTTTAAATCTTACCTTAAAAGTTTCATGCACAGGTTTTTCCGCTTTTAAAAACTTAATCGTTTCATCAAATAAAAATTTTCCCAGAGTATTATAAACTTCTTCTTTAAATTCTTCAAACTCATAAAGATTGAGTGCAAGCCTTATTAATCTCAAGGATATAAAATTAGGCTCTATATCTCCCAGATAAGGAAAAACAACCCTTAAATCTTCAAGATTTGAAAAAGGGGTTACATATTTCACCCTTGTTCCCTTATAATCTGGCTTGAAAACCACGCCTTCTCTTTTTTCCAGATGGTACCTCTTAAGAAGTTCTTTTATTCTTTCATAGTCCCTTTCTGGATCAAAAGGCCCATTTATCTCTGGAGAATTTAAACTGTACTTTTCTAAAAGTTTCAACTTTTCAGACACATTTAAAAATTCCCCCGTTCCTTTTTTCATAAAATCAAACACAAAAAAATTAATATCTTCTTTAATATAAGCAGGATATTCGCTAACAAAAGGATTTTCAGGTCCTGCAACCTCTGCACAAACTATCAAATTTGGGTTGTCTTCAAAAAATCTGGGAAGTTCTGGCAAAAAATCCTCCCATCTGTCAGTAGCAAATGCACAAATATATCCTCTTCTTGTAAAACCAAGAATTTCATCTTCCACTTTAATCAACCTTACATTATATCCTTCAATTTTCTCCTCTACATAAAAAGGATATTTTAAATACCTTTTCAAACCTGTTTTTAATACATAAATTCTTGGAATATGAGGATATCCAGGAACCAAAAACCTTTCATTAAAAAAAGTCCCCATAGGATAGCCTTTAAAATCTTTATTCAACCTGAAAAAACTCTTATTCTTCCAGGTAAAAAATAAAAGCTTTCTTTTAAGATAAGCTTCCTCCCATTCCCTTAGAGGGTATTTCTTTAAGTAAAAATTCTTTTTCCAGCAGTATCTTAAATACTCCAATATTTCTTTCTCATCTTCTCTCAATTCTTACCTCCCCTGGTGATCCCTCTTTCCCTGATATTTTAATATCTACTTCTTTTATAAACTGAGGAATAAGCCAAGCTTGAGTAAGAAGGTGGCTGGTAATTTTAGAAGTTGTATATTTAAAGCTTTTTTTATTATTTTTTATCATAACCAAACTTAGAGGAATCAAAATTTGATCTGCAAGATGTTCTTCAAACTGAGCTTCTGTTTTTAAAAATTTTAAAAATTGAATAACCGCATTTTCTCCCACCTTTTCTGCTGGATATCCCCTTTTCCCAAGTTCAGAAAATCCCACTCTCTTTATTCTATCTCTATCTATAGAATGAATAAAAAGCATGGTCCCAGAAGACCTGCTTTTAACTTTTTCTAATATTTCTTCTTTTGGTTCTAATTGGGCAATTAAAAGTTTTTTCTTGGCTGAGTTTGCCTGTCTTTCCAAAATGTGAGAAGGTAACTCTTCTGAAATAAGACTTATTATAAAAATCTCTTCTGGATAGAATTTTTTATCCATCTCAGGTAATGTAAATTCTTTCCAAGGAAAGATTTTTGCCCTTATTTCCCCTCCTCCTTTAGGATAAAATCCGGCTTTTTCTAAATAGATTTCAGCTTTTAAACCTAAAATTTTTACTACAGGTATAAATACATACTTCAAGTAATGAAAAGAAGGACTAAAGGGAACATAAGTTCCTCCCTTAAGAATTAGTTCTCCCCCTTCTGATAAAGATAAAGGATAGAGAAGAGTTTGGAAAAGAAAAGAAGTTGAACCTGCTGTTTTTATGTCAAAAGTGTATGTCCTTTTTGTTGGTTTTTTCTTTGGAATAAAAATTATTTCCGTAGAATTAAGCTCTGCACCGCTAACCTCTGCTCCTGAAATCTCTGCACACGCTTTCACACAGGCTAAATGTTGAGGCTGAAGTCCTGGTTTGGGTCTGTTTTTTCTTATATTAAAAATTTTAAAAGGCTTTTCAAACACCACAGAAAGAGAAAGGCAGGTTCTTAAAATCTGCCCTCCTCCTTCTCCATAAGCACCGTCTATTACAATCATCTTAAACTTCTTTTTCCAGCAATTCTATTTCTTTAACCAAAATCTTTACCAATTTTTCTGCCAGAATTTTACCTTTTTCCTTAGAAGCTTTAAGAGGGTTACCCCATATACCTGAAGACCAATATTTCTCTTTTTCAGCAACAACTCTAAATTTGGGAAAGGCAGGATAATCTTCAAAACCCCCTTCTTTAACAAGTTCCGGCTTAAAATAAAGTATAAGAGAGGTTTCCCACTCACCTGCATGGGAATCATTTTCAGGAATATTTAATTCATCTAAAATTGGTTTTAAAAGCTTATAAATGTCTGCAACAAAAAACTTAACATCTCTGTGGATTTCAATAAAAGTTTCTGCAGTATCAATCAGATAAGCTACATGTGTCCCTCCTGCATGTCCCGAAAGAATAAAAAAATTTCTAAAACCACAACGATAAAACTCAGAGATTATGTTAAGAAGCACAGCTTTTAAAACCTCACCTTTTAAGCTTAATGTCCCGGGAAGAGGTCTTGTGCTTCTACAAAGACCATAATATAAAGGAGGAGCTATCACAACTTTGATTTTCTCAGCCACAAGTTTACAAACTTCATAAATGGTATAAAGATCTGTAGCTAAGGGAAGATGAGGACCATGTGCCTCAACAGAACCCACAGGTATGACAACTGTTTTCGTTTCTTTTTTCAATTTTTCAAACTCCTCAGAAGTAAGAGCCTCCATCAGCATCTCTTCCTCCTTTGAAAAATGTCTTAAATTGAATTATATTTATTTTTGCTATGAAAAAAAGGGTTTACATAAAAACTTTTGGCTGTCAGATGAATGAGAATGACACGGAAAAAATGTATATTTTGCTCTCAGACGAGTATAAACCTACATTAAATCCAGAGGAAGCAGATTTAATTCTTATTAACACCTGTTCTGTAAGAGAAAAACCACAGCATAAAGCTTATAGTGAGGCAGGAAGATACAAACATCTCAAAAAAAAGAAGCCCGAGTTAATCATCGGAATAACAGGATGTGTTGCTCAGCAAGAAGGCGAAAATATAATAAAAAGACTTCCCTATGTAGACCTTGTTCTCGGAACTCAAGGATTTTATTTCATAAAAGAGGCATTAAAAACCTTTACAAAAACAAAAAAACATGTGGTCTTAACCGAGCTCAGGTCTGACTTTAAACCCCCTTTAATTCTTGGAGAAAAAAAATCCGCTTTTTCCGATAAAAAAGTTACAGCCTTTGTAACCATTATGCAGGGCTGCGATAATTTCTGCTCATACTGTATTGTACCTTATGTAAGAGGAAGGGAAACAAGCAGACCTCCTGAAGACATTCTCAAAGAAG
Source organism: Thermodesulfobacterium sp. (assembly GCA_021163085.1). Lineage (GTDB taxonomy): Bacteria > Desulfobacterota > Thermodesulfobacteria > Thermodesulfobacteriales > Thermodesulfobacteriaceae > Thermodesulfobacterium. The sequence continues at coordinate 7,260 of JAGGXL010000116.1, forward strand.
TTG
>JAGGXL010000171.1 GCA_021163085.1 Thermodesulfobacterium sp.
AATAAAAGGAGGGAGATATGCTATCTAAAATTCCTTTTGATCTTGCGAAAATTGAAGAAGAAGATCTTGATAGACAGCTTCTTAGGATAGCTATTATTGCAGAACTTGATGCTATCAATCTGTATGAACAACTGGCATCTCTTACTGAAGATGAGAATTTAAAAGCTGTTTTTCTTGATATTGCAAAAGAAGAAAAGACTCATGTAGGAGAATTTTTAACCATGCTTCTTATGAAGGATGAGGAGCAAGAAGAAGAATTAGAGGCTGGAGAAGAAGAAATAGAAGAACTTTTAGAAGGCGAAGAAGAATAAAAATCGAATAAATGAATTATATATGGCAATTTATTGTAATTATTATTTTTCTTATTTCTTTGAATATATCTCCTGTATTTTCTGTCTATAAAAAACATTTTGAAATTACAGCTCGTAAAATAGAGGTTTTTCATAAGCCTGAAGTTGTTATTGCTAAAGGTGATGTAGTTATCAGTGGAAAGGATTTTTTTGTCTGGGCTAAGGAAGTTAAATACGAAATTGAGACTGAATATGTTATTTTAGAAAAATTCAAAATATTTGATCTTAAGGAAAATATTATTACAGAAGGGGACAAAGGATTTTTAGATTTAAGAAACGGAGAAGTTTGGTCAGACAGAGTTTTTATCTTTTTAAAAAAGGAGCAGATAAGAATAAAAGCAAAAGATTTTCATAAGAATGCTTTAAATGAGTATTTTGCTGAAAAGGCACTTATTACTACTTGCGAGATTGATTGTGAAAGCGAAAGAGATTTTCCTCCCTGGAGTTTAGAAATTGATAATTTTATATTAACACCAGAAGGTATTAGTAAGGGTGATGCTACTAAATTTAGAATAAAAAAACTTCCGGTTGTATATATTCCCAAAGCCACTTATCTTCCCAAAGCCAATTTACCTATAGGAGTTCCGAGAAAAACAGGGTTCTTAACCCCTAAATTTTCTCAAGGTAATATATTAGGATTTGGATTACAATTGCCCTTCTTTTGGGCACTTACAGATCAGATAGATTTTACTATTTCACCGTTTTACTTTACCAAGAGAGGATTGCTGGTGGATATAGAAAATCGGTTCAAGTTTAGAGAGGATTTTCAAGGATTAATAAAATTTAGATACATTAAGGATAAGGAAGAAATAGGTTATGATCTTACAGAAGAGTCAGAAAAAAGCAAATGGTGGGTGGTTAGTAAAATAGACTATTCAGTAAAACCGAATCTGGATATGCACCTTGATATTGATATGGTATCAGAAAAGGAGTTCTTAGAAGAATTTGATGTGGGAGAGGGAGGGTATACCAACACAAAAGCACAAATTCTGAGAAACTTTGATAGAGATATAGAGAGTAAGGCACAGGAGTATAGAACTTCTAAATTTTGGGTTCAGTATTACAGAAATAGTTTGTATGCAAGATTAGAAAATACTTACTTAGACTATCATGGTTCTTTAGATGAAGATACCATCTTGCAACCTTATTTTAACCTTAATTTTAATTTTTTACCTATAAGTATTTTTAATGCCATTTTACCAGAAGCGGATCTTAAATATCTTTTTGCTTACAGAAAAGAGGACTATTACGGAGATAAAATAAATGCAAAAATGGGAATAACTTACCCCTTTAAAATTGGTATGCTTTTTAATTCTGTAACAGCGCGTTACAATTTTAGTTTTTATAACTTAAGAGAAAAGGAAAATTTTAAAGATAGCAGTATAAACCGCAATTATCTCGAATTTTTACTAAATTCTTATACAGTTCTTTCTAAATACTACGGGATTTTAACAATACTTAATGAAAATTTGAAATTTTTTCATATTTTAAAACCTTACATTACTTATTTTTATCGTTCTAAACCCAGTGAAACAGATGTTCCTCAATTTGATTATGAAGACTTAATAAGTGACAAGTTTCATGCTCTTGAGTATGGATTGTGGCAATACTTTAGTTTACCCAGCCATAGAAATTTTTTAATTGTTAGAGCGTATCAGCAATATGATTTTACCAAAGCTCAGCGTTCAGCAGTTGCTACAAAGCCTGAAGAGAAACCTTTTTCTGATTTGTATTTGCAAGTTATACTTAATTACACCCCTTATATTTCTGCCAGATATGATACAACCTATAACTTTTATGGTCTTGGATTCAAAAAACATTCTGTTAATTTAAGTTTAAGAGAACTCTTTCTTGATTACATAAATTTAACTTATCAAGAGGATTCCGCATGGAATACACAGCAATTAACTATGAATCTGAGGTCTACGATTTTGAATAAAATTTTGGTGGAGTTTTACATAAGTAGAAATCTTATAAGAGACGAAACTACAGGAATGAGGCTCATAGGAACCTATTTGCATCATTGTTATACCTTAAGCCTGGGATTTTCTCTCACCCCAGAAGATACTAAATTTTACTTTCTTTTTGAGCTTAAAGGCTTGGGAGGATATGGAATAGAAAGATAAATTGAAAAATGCTTAAAAAGATTAAAATTTTAATGCCTGGTCCTGTAAAATTTAAATTTGTTAAAAAGGGATTAGAGTATTATTTAAAGAAAATCGAACCTTTTGTTTCAGTTGATACTATATTTCCTAAAGTAAAAATTAAGGTATCTGATGCAAGTATAAAAGTAAAAAAAGAGGAAGAGATAATTAAGAAATATATCTCGGATAAAGATTATCTGATAGTTCTTGATGAAAGAGGGAAAGCGTTTAAAAGTCTTGAGCTTGCTGAGAAATTAAAAATTTTAATACAAAACCAATTTTATATTACTTTTGTTATAGGTGGATCTGAAGGAGTTTCTGAAAATTTAAAGAAAGCTGCAAGAGAAATCTGGAGTTTATCAAGTCTTACTTTAAATCATGAGATAGCACTTTTAGTTTTGATTGAAGCACTTTACAGAAGTTTTACTATTATAAAAGGTATTCCCTATCACAGGGAGTAAAGATATGAAAAAATTTGCAGTTATTTATGATGAAATATTTTTAAAGCATAATCCAGGAAGCTTTCATCCTGAAGCACCTCAGAGGGTTCAAGCTATTTGGGAAAGATTGCAAAAAGAGGATATAAAACCATTTGTGGAATTTTTCTTGCCAGATATTGCTACTAAGGAAGAAATTCTGTGGAACCATAGTGAATATTTATATAACCTTGTTTCTCAGACTAAAGGTAAACCTTATACTCAGCTTGATCCAGATACTGCAACCAATGAATATTCATTTGAAGCTGCAGTTAAAGCAGTTGGAGCTCAAAAAACTGCTTTAAAACTACTTTTAGAAGGAGGTTATAACGGAACTTTTGCACTTGTGAGACCACCAGGACATCATGCTGAAAGAGATAGAGCCATGGGATTCTGTCTTTTTAATAATATTGCTATAGGAGCTTATTACGCCAAACATTATTATGGGCTTAAAAGAATTTTAATTGTAGATTGGGATTTGCATCATGGAAACGGCACTCAAAAAAGCTTTTATTCTGATCCAGAAGTCTTATATTTTTCTACACACCAGTATCCCTATTATCCCGGAACAGGACATTATTCTGAAATAGGTGAAAAAGAAGGGACTGGATTTACCATAAATGTTCCATTATCAGCTTATTGCGGAGATGAGGAATATATTTATGTTTTTAAACATTTTTTGGAACCAATAGCTTTGCAATATAAACCTCAGATTATAATGGTTTCTGCAGGATTTGATCTTTGCAAGGGAGATCCTTTAGGTAGTATAGAGGTTACTCCACAATTCGGAATACCAGTTTTAACTAAAATTTTAAAAAATATCGCAGAAAAAACCTGTGATGGAAAAATACTTTTTACTTTAGAAGGAGGATATAATCTTACAAACTTGCAAGAAAGTGTAGCAAATTTAATTTTTACTTTTTTGGGAATAAAAGAAATTTCAGAAAAAGTAGAATTTTCTGAAAAAACAAAAAAAATTGAAACAAAAATTTTGAAACCACTTAAAGAATTACTTAGATATAAAACAAAATGGCAGATTTAAAATTGTTTAGATTAAATATGAAAAAGTTTTTTACTATAATTTTCCTTATACTTCTTTTAGTTGCTGGGTATTTTTACTTTTTAAAATACAAAAAAGCTCCAGAAGGGATATTAATTTTACATGGAAGGATTGAAGGGAAAGAAATTAATGTATCATCTAAAATTCAAGGAAGGATTATAAAGCTTTACAAAAGGGAAAGTGATAAAGTTAAAAAAGGAGAAATTGTTGCTGAACTTCGTCCTGACGAATATTTAGCTCAGCTTAAAAGTGCTAAAGAGGAGGTGGAGGCAGCTTATCAGAATAAACTTCTTGGAGAAAGTTATCTTTTAAAATCACAAGTTAAGCTGGAGCAAGCAAAGAGAGATTTAAAGAGATTTGAAAAACTATATAAAAAAGGATTAATTTCTAAAAGAGATTTAGAACTGGCAGAACTTAATTACAAATCAGCTCTTGCTGAATTTAGAGTTAATAAAAGGTTCATTTTTCAGGCAGAGGCAAAGTATAAGTCAGCTTTGCAAAAATTGAAAGAGGTAGAGGTAATTTATAAAGAAACAAAGATTTATGCTCCTTCAGATGGTGTAATTTTATCTCGACCAGCAGAGGAAGGAGAAGTAGTAAATCCAGGACAGACAATTTACACTATGGTTGATCTTCAAAAACTTTATGTAAAGGTTTACATACCTGAGCCAGATCTTGGTAAAGTAAAACTTGGTCAGCCTGCAAGGGTATATGTAGATGCTTATAAAAATCGCTATTTTAATGGAACCTTAACCAGGATTTATGAAGAGGCTGAGTTTACCCCTAAGGATGTGCAAACAAAAGAAGAAAGAGTAAAACTTGTTTTTGGTGCTGAGGTATCTGTAGATAATAAAGAAGAGCTTCTTAAACCTGGTATGCCTGCAGATGTGGTAATAAAGATCAATCCTAAAGCAGAATGGATAAGACCTTAGATATTTCAGTTATTGAAGTTGAAAATCTTTCTAAGTCTTATGGTAAAATTCAAGCTGTAAAAGAAGTTTCTTTTAAAGTAAAAAAGGGAGAAGTTTTTGGACTTATAGGTCCTGATGGTGCAGGTAAAACTTCCATTATTCAAATTTTAACAGGAGTATTAACTCCTACTTCTGGAAAGGCATTTATAAATGGTATAGATGTAACAAAAGAACCTGAAAGAATAAAAAGTATTATTGGATATATGCCACAAGGTTTAGGTCTTAATCTTTATGATAATCTTACTGTAGAAGAAAATATAAATTTTTTTCGAGATTTGAGACAAATTCCAGAAAAAATTTTTAAAAAAAATAAAGAAATCCTCTTAGAGATTACTAAATTAAAACCTTTTCTTAATAGACAGGCAAAAGCTTTATCTGGTGGTATGAGGCAAAAACTTGCACTTGTTTGCACCCTTCTTCATCTTCCAGATATCATTTTTCTTGATGAACCAACCACAGGGGTTGACCCTCTTTCAAGACAGGATTTTTGGAGAATAATACATAACCTTGTTAGAGAAAAAGAAATAACTGTTCTTTTGACCACATCTTATATGGATGAGGCAGAAAGATGCCATAGGATAGCTCTTATGCATGAGGGAAAAATTTTATTAGAAGAAAAACCTGAAAATATTAGCAATTTAGAGGAAATATTTATAGAAAAAATAACAGGAGAAAAACCGAAGACAATAGATGTTGTCAAAAAAAGAGATGAAGATAAATCTTTGATGATAGTTTGCAAAGGTGTTAGCAAACTTTTTGGAAGTTTTAAAGCAGTAGATAAAGTAGATTTAGAAGTTGAGAAAGGAGAGATTTTGGGACTTCTTGGTCCTAATGGAGCAGGAAAAACTACTCTTATAAAAATGATGTGCGGACTTCTTGAACCATCTGAGGGGAAAATATCTATTTTGGGATACGATGTTCAAAAAGAAAGAGCTAAAATTTGGAATATAATAGGATATATGTCTCAAAAATTTTCTTTATATAAAGATTTAACTGTTTTGGAAAATATGAAATTCTATGCAGGAATTTATGGAGTTAAAGATTATAATTTTAAAGAAATTTTGGAAAGACTTGAACTTCTTGAAATGGGAGATCGTTTAGTAAAAGATTTACCATTTGGTATAAGACAAAGATTAGCTTTAGCATGTGCGCTTTTACATAAACCATCTATTTTATTTTTAGATGAACCAACTTCTGGGGTTGATCCTGTTGCAAGAAGAAATTTTTGGGAAATTATTTATCAAGTTTCTCGTCAAGAAGGAACCACAGTTATAGTTTCCACCCATTATATGGATGAAGCAGAAAAATGTGATAGATTGGGTCTCATGAATAGAGGAAGATTAATTGCTCTTGGAACTCCTGAAGAGATAAAAAAAGAATCAGAAAAGTTTTCAGGTTCACTTTTACAAATTAAAACCCCCCATTTTTATAAAGCTTTTGAGTTGATTTCCCAAGAATTTCCTGAAATTTCAATTTATGGAAATAAAATCTTTATTAGAACTTTTGAAATAGAAAATGCTAAAAAAAAGATTAAAAATCTTTTTGAAAGCCAAAAATTACTGCCTTTTGAAATAGAACAAATTTTAATTCCTTTGCAAGAGGCTTTTGTAGATTTTATAAAAAGAGAAGAAGCTTTAAATGTTTAAAAGATTTTCAGGAATTGTAAAAAAAGAATTTATTGAATTATTAAGAGATAAATTGGCTCTTATACTTATTTTTATAGCTCCTGTTTTAGTGATATTTCTTGAAGGTTACGGACTTGTTTTTGATGTAAAAAAAATACCTTTAGCCTTTTTAGACTATGATAGAAGTAAGCTTAGCAGAGAGTATATCAACTCCTTTGTTAATTCTGAATATTTTAAATTTTATAGATTAGTCAGTAATTATAAAGAGGCAGAAGAACTTATTAAGAAAGGGGAAATAAGAGCTTTAATAGTTATACCTCCAGATTTTTCAAGAAAACTCTATAAATGGCAAAATGTTCAGGTGCAAATTTTAGTAGATGGAACTTATCCCAATCGTGCACAGATTGTAAAAGGTTATGT
>JAGGXL010000073.1 GCA_021163085.1 Thermodesulfobacterium sp.
ATAAAAAGGATTAAATCTTGTTAAAAGAATTTTTTAATTTATTTACTCCTTATGAATGGGTAATCACCAATAAACTTGGGGGGTATGCCTCGGGAAATGCCTTCTTAGCTAACTCAAGAAAATATCATGGATTACTTGTCGCTGGAAAAGAAAATGGCAAAAGGTTTCATTTAGTAAGTTCTATAGAAGAAAAAATAATTTTTCTTTCAGGTTTAACTTACTTTCTTGATACAAATTTTTATAAAGATGTTACCTATCCAGAAGGATATAAACTGATAAACGATTTCTTCTATCTTCCCTATCCTTCTTTTTATTTTGCCTGTCCCCAAAGTAAAGATTTTTTCTTAAAAAAATCTATAAAAATGCATAAAGAGAAAAACTCGGTTTTAATCATTTATGAAAACGTAAGTACCTATCCTTTTAAACTTGAAATAAGACCAAAACTTTCTTTCAGAAATCATCATGCTGTTCAATTTGAAAAAGATTGGAAAAAATCCTCTCCAGAAATAGATATTTTTGATAATGGTGCTTTTGTTTCGAAAAAAGAGATGGTTCTTTTTTCTTATATTTCCAAAGGAACAATAAAGAAAGGCCCTATTTTTTATTATCAGGTGTATTATCCCATAGAGGAAATAAGAGGTTATGAAGCTTTTGAAGACCTTTTTTCTTCTTTTAAAATCGAAGTTGAACTTTATCCAAAAGAAAAGTTTTACTTAGTTTTTAGCGATGTGCCTATTAAGAATATCGAAAAAGAAGTTAAGGTAGTAGAAAGTTATTATAGAAAATATCCTGAACTTAACTTGCAAAAAAATTCTTTTACTTACGAAGAATACCTAAAGATTTTAGAACTTATGCTTGAGTCCTTTTTATTAAAGGACGATATTATTGCAGGATTTCCCTGGTTTTATTGTTGGGGAAGAGATACCTTTATAGGTCTTCCTGCGGTCTTCCATTTAGAAAACGGATTTGAAATAGCCTATAATATATTTCTCAAATATAAAAATCGAATGAAAAATGGACTCATTCCCAATGTAGTAGGTACTTCTTCAGAAACAAATTATAATTCTATTGATGGAACTTTGTGGTTTGCCTTAAGAATTTTTCAATTTATAGAAACATTTAAAGATAAACTCTCTGAAAAACAAAAAGAAGAATTACTGGAAGCTATTAAAGAGATAATAACTCAATTTTTGACCAATTCATCTTTGCCTTTTAGGATTGATTCTAAAGATGGGCTCATTGAAATACCAGAAAGTATTAATTTGGCTCTAACCTGGATGGATGTTGTTATTGATGGAATTCCCATTACTTCGAGATACAGTAAACCAATTGAGATTTCAGCTCTGTGGTACAATTTGCTTAAATTTGCTTCCAAATATCTTGAAAGTTCCTTTATTAAAGAATTTAAAATATCGTCTTTACTGAGAAAACAGAAGAAAAGTTTTAAAAAGTACTTTAATGGAGAACTATGGGCTGACAGAATTTACAAAAATGAGCCTGTTTTTGAAATTCGACCTAATTATATTATAGCTCTAAGTCTTCCTTTTAATATCGAAGATAAAAAATCTATGATAAAGGGGTTAGAGCTTGCCAAAAAAGAACTTCTCACTTCTTATGGGTTAAGAAGTCTTTCTCCAAGACATCCTAATTTTAGAAAAAAATACTTTGGAAGCCAATATTTAAGAGATCTTGCTTATCATAATGGAACAGTCTGGGTGTGGCTTCTTTATCCCTATGCTGAGGTCTTGAAAAAAATTTTAAAAGGTGGAAAACTTAAAGATGAACTTAATAGTTTAGTTAAACCCTTTAGAGAAAAAATCTTAACAGGAAAAATTGCAAGTATTCCTGAGGTTTATGATGGAGAGAATCCCTACTACCCCAAAGGTGCTTATGCTCAATTCTGGTCTGTTGCTGCAATTTTTCTTATAGAAAGAGAATTTAAAACCTTGGGAAGGAGATAAAAAACATGAGAGTGTTAATGCTTACCTGGGAATACCCTCCTTTTATAACAGGTGGACTTGGAATAGCATGTTATGGGATGTTCAAAGCTCTTGCTGAAAAGGGAATAAAAATATATATGATTTTGCCAACTCAAGAAAAAGTTTTTTTTGAAATTTCCTCATCATGGGAATCGGATTATCCAACTGCAAAAAAATTAAACAAAAACCAGATTGAGCCTATTCCTTTAAGTTTTTATGAATTTCATTATTTGGAACCAAAGGGAGCCTATTCCTCTGCTTTTTTAACTTCTATCATTAAAAAATGGAAAGTTCCTGAATTAAAAACTAAAATACTTTATGAAGTTCCAGAAGAAGTTTTAGAAAGAATATCTCATCTTTTATCCCAAGACAATTCTCTTATTTCAAAAGTGAGCACTTATACAGAAATTGTAATAGAACTCAGCAAATACCTTAAGTTCGATTTGATACATGCCCACGACTGGCTCACCTATCCTGCTGGACTATTTTTAAAAAAATTATGTAAAGCCCCTTTGGTAACTCATATTCATGCTACCGAATTTGACAGAGCTTTAGGTTTTGGACATCCTGTAATTCACGAAATAGAATATTTAGGGTTGAATTTTTCAGACAGAGTAATAGCTGTATCCAAATACACTTCAAATCTTATAAAAGAACATTATAAAGTAGCTGAAGAAAAAATAAGAGTTGTTTATAATGCCTTTTCACCTTCTTCAAAACCTCCACAAAAAATAAAGAAATTTAAAGAACCGGTTATTTTATTCTTAGGAAGACTAACTATTCAAAAAGGACCAAAAATTTTTCTTGATTTTGCAAAAAAGCTGATAAGAGGTTATGGGAAAAAGTTAAGGTTTTTGATTGCTGGAGCAGGAGAAATGGAGAGAGATTTAATGTTAGAAGCTGCCAGCCTTGGTATAGGAACTAAAATTATGTTTACTGGTTTTTTAACAAGAGAGGAAGTTGAAACTGCCCTAAGTATGAGTGATATAGTTGTTATGCCCTCTGTATCTGAACCTTTTGGAATTGTAGCACTTGAGGCTATGTCTTACGGATGTGCTTTAATTGTTTCCAAACAATCTGGAGTTTCAGAAGTAATAAAATCTGCCTATAAAGTTGATTTCTGGGATATAGATAAAATAATTAATATAGTAATAGACTTACTAAATAATCCTCAAAAATTAAAAGATTTTCAAGAAAAAGCCAAAGTCGAAGTTCAAAAATTCAAATGGTCACAAAAAACTGAAGAAATAATAAATGTTTATAATGAACTTATTTATCACTAAAGTATGCTTTACATAATTTTTTATTTTCAGGTTCATCAACCCTTTAGAATCAGAAAATATAAATTTTTTGATATCAAAAATTCTACTACTTATTTTGATGAAGATTTAAACAGAAATATATTCAATAAAGTTTCTGAAAAATGTTATTTTCCTGCTAATAAACTTTTTAAAGAATTAATTGAAACATCAGATGGTCGTTTTAAAATTTCTTTTAGTATCACTGGCACTTTCATAGAACAGGCTAAAAAATATTGTCCAGATGTTTATCAATCTTTTTTAGACCTTATTCAAACCGGAGGAGTAGAGTTATTAAATGAAACCTATTATCATTCTCTTTCTTCTATTTTTGATTTTGATGAATTTCTGGAGCAGGTAGCTGAACATACAGAAATTATAAAAAAAGAATTTGGTTTTACTCCCCATGTATTTAGAAATACTGAATTAATTTATTTTGATAAACTTTCTGATGTTCTTTTAAATCTCCCTCATATTAAAACTATTTTAATTGAAGGGGCAGATAAAATATTAAAAGGTGAGTCTCCTTTATATCCGAGGATTTCTTACAATCATGCTCATCTTCTTCTTTTAAAACATTACAAGCTTTCAGATGATATTGCCTTTAGATTTAGCGATAGATCTTGGAAAGAACACCCTTTAACAGCTGAAAAGTATGTTTCTTGGATAAAAAATTTAACTTTAACAGAAAAAGAAGGTAAAAATCTTTATCTGAATTTATTTATGGACTATGAAACTTTTGGAGAACATCAGTGGAAGGAAAGCGGTATTTTTGAATTTATCAAAAAGGTAATAGAATTACTCTTAAATAAAAAAAATATAGCTTTTCTCTTACCATCAGAGGTGAATCACACTTTAAATTATAAACCCAAAACCATATCTGTTCTTGAACCAACTTCTTGGGCTGATACAGAAAGAGATTTATCTGCATGGTTGTCAAATTCTCTGCAATGGAATGCTATGAAAACCTGTTATGAGTTGTTAAAATTAGCTAAGGAAAAGGGGAGAAAGGATTTAATACCAATTCTTAAAACTCTTACTACCTCTGATCTCTTTTATTACATGTGCATTAAGTATTTTCAAGATGGTGATGTGCACAAGTATTTTTCTCCTTATTCTTCCCCTGAAGGAATTTATAGGTATTATATGAATATATTAAGTGATATAGAAGAAGCCCTGGAGGAATAATTATGGAATTTAAAAAATTTTTTGTTTATCCAAAAATCCCTGAAAACCTGCAAAAACTTTTAGCTCTTTCTAACAATTTATGGTTTACCTGGAATTATGATGCCCTTTCTCTCTTTTACAAAATTGATACAGAAACTTTTAGAAGATTTAAATATAACGCCAAAAAACTTCTCTATCATTTACCTAAGCTTAAATTAGAAAAACTTGCCGAAGATGAAAGGTTTTTAATGGATCTGGAAGATGTTTGGGAAGCCTTTGAAGAATATAAGGAATATAAGCATTCTTTAGTAGAAAATATAGGTATTACCAAAGAAGACGCCATAGTTTATTTTAGCACTGAGTTTGGTTTTCACCCTGTTCTCCCTATTTATGCTGGTGGATTGGGTGTATTAGCAGGTGATATGATAATAGGTGCTTCTGATCTTGGATTACCAATTATTGGAATAGGTTTACTTTATAAATGTGGTTATTTTTTACAAAAAATTGATCCTTCAGATAAAACTCAGAAAGAAGAACCTGATACAGTAGATGTATTCTTAAATTTTTTACAAGAGGTTAAAGATGAGAGAGGAAAATCTCTTATTATAAATTTAGAAATTCTTGATACCCCTATAAAAGTAAAAGTGTGGAAACTGGATGTAGGAAGAAATGTTTGTTATTTTTTAGATACAGATATCCCTGAAAATCCTCCTGAAACAAGAGACATTTTAAGATATCTTTATCCAGGAGAACCAGAAAAAAGAATTAAACAAGAAATTATACTTGGATTGGGGGGATATTATGCTCTTAAGGCTATGGGAATAAAACCTAAACTCTATCATCTTAATGAAGGGCATTCTGCTTTTGTAATATTTGCAAGATTGAAAGACTTAATAAAAGAAGCGGGGCTCTCTTTTTCTGAAGCTAAAATGTTCATTAAAGAAACTACCATATTTACCACCCACACTCCTGTGATTTCTGGAAATGAACATTTTCCTGATGAACTTGTAAAGAAATATCTTTTTGATCTTCTTGAGGATGTACTTGATTTAGAAACGAGGGAAAAACTTTTTGAAGAAGGTTTTATAGGAAAGGATAAAACCATTTTCTGGCTTCCTGCTTTAATTATCAGAAATGCAACCTATGTGAATGCAGTCTCTAAGCTTCATCAAGATACCACTAAAAAATTGTGGAATCCTATCTTTGAGAAGCTTATTCCAGAAGAAGTTCCTATTCACTACGTTACCAATGGGGCACACTGGAGATGGCTTAGTGAATCTTTTTACAATATATTAAAAAAATACTTAGGACCCCACTTTATATATATGTCTCCAGAAGATACTGGATGGGAAGAAATTTTCAAAATACCAGATGAAGAAATCTGGGATGCTCACAAAAGAAATAAATATAAATTAACAGCTTATCTTAAAAATATATTAAAAGAAGAATGTTATAAAATAAAATATCCTTTAGACGATTTTAAAGCTTTTAAATTCCCAACAGCTCATCATCTGATTATAACCTGTGCAAGAAGAATTACAGGATATAAGAG
>JAGGXL010000197.1 GCA_021163085.1 Thermodesulfobacterium sp.
ATTTAAAATCGAAAAAAAATGAAAGGCTTTAAAAATTTTTTATTATATCTTGGTTTAATATTTTGTTTATTTTTAAACCTAAACAGCTGTAGTAAACAAAAAGAAACCTATCTTCCCTATAGAGTAGGCCAAAATATTAACTCTATCCTTATTTTACCTTTTGAGATTTGCTCTAAAGGTAGTGAGAGTTTTTTCTACTGCCCTGCAAGAAACGTAATTTCAGGTTATATAGAGCCTTATGCAAAGGAGACCATGAATAAACTGTTGAAGAATAAATTACATAAATATTCCTCCTACTATAACTTTGTGTTTCTTTCTCAAAATGAATTTGAAAACCTCGTTTCTCAAATACTTGAAGAAACCCAAAATCCAGTAAAAATAATTAAAAAATTAAGTCAAAAAACAAACACTCAAGCAATATTATATGGCAGAATTTATAAATTCAGAGAAAGGAAAGGTAGTTCCTTTTCTGTAATAGAACCTGCAAGTGTAGCGTTTGTTCTGACACTTTATGATGGTAAAACAGGAAAAATTTTGTGGATGGAAGAATTTGACGAAACACAAAAACCTTTGAGTGAAAATGTTTTTAATATCAAACTATACGGTAAACTTAAATGGCTTACAGCTGAAGAACTGGCTGAAAGAGGTTTACTAAAAGTATTAAAAACCTTTCCTATAAAATAAAAAATGTTTGTTATTCCTGCTATAGATTTGAGAAATAACAAAGTCGTAAGACTTTTTCAGGGAAAATATGATCAGACTAAAGTATATGGAGATGATCCTAAACACTATGCTCTTTTTTTTGAAAAGCAAGGGGCAAAAAGACTTCATATAGTAGATCTTGATGGAGCAAAAGAAGGAAGACCTGTTCATAAAGAATTTATAGTTGATATAGCTAAAAGTGTGAAAATCCCTGTTCAGGTAGGAGGAGGTATAAGAGAAGAAAACACCCTTAAATTTTACTTACAAAATGGAATTTCTCAGGTAATTCTTGGAACAAAAGCTATTGAATCCATAAGCTGGTTAAAAGAAATTACAGAAAAATATCCCCACAAAATAATAGTGAGTGTAGATGTAAGAGGTGAAAAGGTTGCAGTTTCAGGATGGTTTAAGGTCTCCCAGATAAATTATTTGGATTTCTTAAAACAATTAAACAACCTCAAACTTTTTGCTATTATTCTTACTCTTATAGAAAGAGATGGGACACAACAGGGAATAGAACTTGAAAGATTAAAAAATGCTCTTAAAGTTTCTTACCATCCTATTATAATAGCAGGTGGGGTTTCTAACATAGAAGATATTAAAAAGCTTAAGCCTTTAGAAAAAGAAGGGCTTCTCGGAGCAATTACGGGTAGAGCCCTTTATGAAGGCTCCTTAAATCTGAAAGAAGCTCTCAAAATTGCTGATGAATCTTGAATTCCTCAAAAACAAATTTGCAGAAGTTTTCTATAAAGGGAAAATTACCACCGTTTACATAAAAGACATAAAAGAAAAAAGGCTTCATCTTATATTACCTACAGGGAAAGAAGAGCTGATAAATTATTCTTCTCTTGTGTATTATGAAGAAAAAACCAATTCTCTTAGAGATTTAAATCAAATTATAAATATGATAAACGAAAGAAACGAAATAAGAGAAAAATTAAAAGATACCTTTAATCCTGAAGAAGTATGGGAAGTTTTAGTAGAAGAAGTAGAGACCATTTTAGCCAAAGAGATAGTAGAGCTTCTACTCGGAAAACCCCCTACAGAAAACGAAATAGCAGGTTTTGTGAGAAAAGCGTTAGAAGATAGAATTTATTTCAAATTGAAAAAGCCTAATATATTAAAAATAGTATCAAAAAGTGAAGTAGAAAAAGTTATACTTCAGAGAAAAAAAGAATTTGAAAAGCTTAAAAAAATAAATGAAGGAGAAGAGTTTGTAAAAGCTTTACAGTCAAAAAATATTGAACATTTTTCTGAAACTCAAAAGGAATTTTGGTTATCTGCTTTAAAAGAATTTGTTTTATGGGAAAATCAAACCTCTTCTGGCAAATTGGCTTATGAAGTTTTAAAAAGATTAAATATGCTTAATTCTTATAAAGTTTTTAACCTTCTTGTAAATGCTGGAGTTTTTAAAGAAGATGAAAATCTGGAAATAATAAAAACCCATTTCCCAGCCGGTTTTTCAGAAAAGGAATTAGATGAGACAAAATTAATAGTCCAAATGGATATTCCTAAGGATAAAAGAGTGGATCTTACTCATCTTTATACTGTTACAGTTGATGCAGAAGAAACTCAGGATTTTGATGATGCTTTAAGTTTTGAAGAAAAAGAAGATAAATACATAATTTATATTCATATTGCAGAAGTTGCAGGATTTTTAAAACCTGGTCTTTCTCTCTGGAAAAGAGCACTGGAAAGAGCATGCACACTTTATCTTCCTGATGCGATTTATCCCATGTTACCTTTTCCTCTCTCACATGAAAAATTTAGTCTTAAAAAAAATGAACTCAAACCAGCTTTAACATTTAAAATAGAAATAGATAAA